>DXJA01000399.1 GCA_019056875.1 Candidatus Jordarchaeum madagascarense | reverse complement strand
TGTTGACGATTGCACCAACGCTCGACTCTCCATAACCCTCACCCTCGAGGAAAGCTCCGAGGCTGCTGCCAGAGCCGTCCGCCAGGCGATAAAGCGTTTCGGCGTTCCGGAGGAGATCCACTCGGATAACGGTTTGCAGTTCAAAGCCGCCCGAGCGGACCGCCCCTCCGAACAATTCGCTCGGCTGGCGGAGGAGTTCGGGATAGCGTTCAGCTACTCCACGGAGGGCCGCCCGAACGAGAACGGCAAAGCGGAACACGCCTGCCGAGACTTCAAGGTAGAATTCCTGAGCGACGACCAGCTCTTCGCCCTGGTCTCCGAGGACCCCCTGCACAGGGGGCAGCACCTCCTCTCGCTGTACAACGATTTCCACAACTGGCTTCCAAGCCAGGGACACCACCTCTACGGCGCCAGCCCGGCTCAGCTTCATCCTCGAATCTCCGTCACGAAGCAGGAGGCTCTGGAGGCCTTTGAGGAGCTCTACCTAAAGCCCAAAGGAATGTCTTTTAATACCAGTGACTGGAAAATATTACAAGGAAACATCTAGTCCACTTATTTATGTTACAGCACAATTCGGAATTAGAAACAAAATATTTAAAAATTTAAATCTATAAATCATAAAAATATTACAATTCAAAATTGGGAAGAATATTTATGGCAAATTCAAAAAATTACCTTTTTTCATTTAAATTTCAATTTCGGGATATAATTATTTCCGCATTAGGTATTGCATTGTACATATTATAATAAATAAATAGAAGAGACATTTAATTAAAGGTGAGTAAATGAAGTTGACCCCCACTATAACGAAAGTTATGAACAAAATTCTTGGTGCAAAAGGTAACATTATAAAAGTCAGATTTTCTGTTGATGGGAGAAATTTTGAAGCTTATGTTCCAGATGATCAAAAATGGCTATGCGTTAAGGATGTCTTGTTAAATCGGGAGTACGAATATCCTCCTGAATTTGAACTAAAGAATTTTAGCGGAATAATAGTAGATGCCGGAGCCCATATTGGACTGTTTTCCTTAGTCGCTTCTGTATTTGCAGAAAAAGTTTATGCAATAGAGCCGCATCCTATAAACTACAACTTACTTAAAGCAAATCTCATAAAAAATAATGTAAACAATGTCATTACAATAAATAAAGCGTTATGGCATAAACGTGAAAAACTAAAATTATATCAAGGTTCTAATACTTCAACCCATTCTATTATTCATGGAGGTGAAACTTACTACGAAGTAGAATCTATCACACTTGAGGATATTTTTAATATATTGGAAGATGAAGGATTTAGAAAAATAGATCTGCTAAAAATTGATATTGAAGGAGCAGAATCTAGAATATTTGAGGGAAAAGACACAAACATTCTTACACGTATAGAAAAGATTGTTGGCGAGATTCATTTAGGCATAGTCGATATTGAGCCTATTATTCAAAAGCTAAGAAATTCAGGATTCACCTATATATTTCCTCATCCTCCACTTTGTAAAAAGAACAGTGGCTATTCAGTAAGACTTCATGGATTGGTAGAACTAAAGTTGCTGAGAAATATATTATATGCTATAGGACGTTTAGCTGGTTTAAGAGATAATGATATCTCAATCTTATTTGCGAGGAAAAAAAAAGAAAGCTCTCAAGGTAAGGTCTAAAGGAAGTGAAACTAATCTAATAAACCTAAAACCGATGAAAAAATAGTCAACTTTTTATCATGAATGATAAAAGGCGGCTTGAGATAAGTGTATAGTAATTTTGAATCATCTTATTTATGGTGAGGTTTAAGATGGGGCAAATTATGGAAAGATTCGAGATAGAGCAATTTATGTCCTTTAGTTCTTTGAAGGGCTTTTTGATAAATAAATATGTTTTATCAGGGTTGGTGGTGCGTTTTTTAATTTCGATACTTTTCGCGCATTATAATGATTTTGAACTATATGCTAATGCTGCTCGAGATTTTTTCAATTTTGGTACAATTGATTATTTTATTGCATGGCCTTATGGTTTTTTGAGTTATCTCTTTTTATTAGGTTCATATTATCCTGCTTGGCTTTTTCCTGATTATATTTTTACTTTTGGTCAGGATTGGATGTTGAGTGAAAAATTTTTTGTAAGGCTACCTTTAAACATTTCTGATCTTTTTACTTCGTATATTTTGTATTGTCTAATGGTTGAGAACAATAAGAAGAGGTATGCTATGCCTCTTGCTTTACTTTATTGGCTTAATCCTCTCTCGATATATGTAAATTGTATTTATGGACTCTTTGACGCTATAACTATTGTTTTTGCTTTATTAGCATTCTATCATTTCATTCATAGAAAATATTATCTTAGCGCTTTAGAATTAGGCATCAGTTTTGGTATAAAATATCAATCGTTAATATTCGTTCCTATTTTTTTTATACTCCTTTGGAGGGAGGAAAGGCGAAAAATTCCGATTTTCCTGTTTATTCTGGTAATTTTATTCGTATTTTCATTTCTCTTGCCGGCATTCGTTTATTATGATCCAAACATACATTATTTTGCATTTACTTTTTCTCCCTCACAGTTAGCACGTACTCGAGCTCTTCCTGTTGGGCGCGAGCTCGGTAACCCTAACATGTCATATTTAAGTTTACTTGACAGATTTAGTTTAGACTGGGCTTTAAGTAACTACAATGATATTTTGGCTTGGGTTCTCTTTGGGATCTTTTTTTCGATATTCACTTTTTTGATTTTTAGAAAAAAACTTTTCGAACACTATCAGTCTAGAATCAGCTTTCTTGCGGCTTACTCTGCAGGAATTTATATGATCTTTTATTTAACCTACCAGAGAATACATCAGCACTATGCTTTATGGGTGCTTCCTTTTTTGATAATTCTTTTAGCTTTTGGTAATCTCAATAGATTTTTGCTTATTATTTTTAACTTTCTGCCTCTAGTTCAGGGTCTTCATAGTCGTGATACAATTTTTTATTATATAAACGGGCTCTATTCCCCCTACGGTGTAGATTGGGCGGCGGGTGCAGCAATAGGCTTTTTGTTCTCCTTATCCTGTTTGCTTATACTGCAAGATTTGTTTAAAGAAACTTTAATAAAAAATTATCAATCGTTAAAAAAACTTTATTTTTCTTTCCGACAGCTTTTAAAAGAAAGAATAAAGGCTGTTTTTACTTTGCTTTTTAGCTCAACTTTTCTCTTAATAATAACCTCTATTTACATTACAGGTCCCCCCTTCTGGTCAGCTTCTCCTATATCATGGTCTTTTCCCCTTGAATGGTTAAAAATCCCTTCTTTGCTGCAGATAGTTCTTTTTTATATTATAATATTATATATTGTACCC
>DXJA01000398.1 GCA_019056875.1 Candidatus Jordarchaeum madagascarense | reverse complement strand
TGCCAGCCGGAAGGTGTTGGTTCTCCTCATAGAAATAGCCTCTTTTTCCCGTATAATTGGTGTGGGCGGTCCCTTCTCAGCTTCAAACCTTCACCTTTTTTCGGTATTTAAACCCCTCGCAATTCTTCCCTCTTCTGAAGAAAGAGGGCTTTCTTGCTCAAATCACTGTAAATTTTTTAATGCAAGAATAGTATTAAAATTCGGTGCGAGAGATTATTTCGTCTTGTACTTGGGGGTCTAGGTCTACGAATGCTGCTGAGAATCCAGCCACTCTCACCAATAGGTCCTTATATTCCTCCGGGTTTTTCTTAGCTGCAATGAGCGTTTCTCTACCTATGAAGTTGAACTGTACGTGCATGCCTCCCAAGTTGAAGAAACCCTTAAGGAGGGCGGAGAAGTTTTTGGCTCCCTCTTTTCCTCTGAAGTATCCGGGGTTAAACTCTAGGTTCAGTGCTACACCGTTGGGTGTGAGCTTGTAGTCTATTTTTGATGCGGATTTGAGAACCGCTGTGGGGCCGGAGTTGGCCATTCCTTGGGAGGGTGAGATTCCCACCGAGAGGGGTTCTCCCGCTTTTCTACCATTAGGTAGGGCTCCAGTTAGTAATCCGAAGGGGATGTGGGTGGTTGCGGAGTAGACGCCTGCCCAGAATTTTCCTCCACGATAATTTTGATAATCCTTTATTGCATCATTCCACATCTCAACACATTTTTGGACGTACTCGTCGGCTTCATCATCGTTCCCATACTTGGGGGCTTTCCTCAACAATTGTCTCAGACTCTCCTGATCCTTGAAGTCATTGGCCAGGGCGTCGAGTAGGGTTCCCATATCGATTTTCTTTTCTTTGAACACGAGTTTATCTATTGCTGCTAGTGAGTCCGCCACCGTGGCGATTCCTACGATTTGGATTCCGGAAGAGTTGTAAATGGCTCCTCCTCCGGTTACATCCTTTCCACTCTGGAGGCAGCCTTCGGTTAGGGATGATATGAATGGGATTGGTCTCTGCTCTGCGAGGATTTTATCCATTAGGTTTATGCCCTCAATAAATTCTGAAACTAGGAAATTCACCTGCTCCCTTAAACTCTCCATCAACTCCTCCATACTTTTGAATTCTCGAGGATCCTTGGTTTCCACCCCCATTTTTACACCGTTCTTTATTCCTCGATTCAAAGCCAACTCCAGAGCAAAGGCGAGGTTGAATAAGCCTGCGTCTCCGCTGGTGAAACTCTTGCCTGGAATCCCAACTTCAACACAACCATTAATAGCATAGTTTAAGGCATCTTCCCTTGATATACCTCTATTTATGAGTGCTGGAATAGTGTAGGCGTCGTTTTGGAAGTATAGATTGATTTCCCCACTTACGACTGACTCACTAACCTTTTCTAGGAATTCGGGAGGGGTGTTTTCGTGTATTCTAACTCCCAAGTTGGGTTGTATGTGGCTCTTCTTCCTAGTCTCCAAAACTAGGTAGGATACCTCGTTTGTCACATCGTTTCCTTTTTCATCCACTCCTCCGATTATTACGTTGGTGTAAACTGGTAAGCCTCCGAAGTACTGGGTGGTCAAACTGTTCCAGAGGGGGATAACCGTGCTGAGCTTCAGAAAGAAGCATTCTAGGAGAATCCGTGCCTCCTCTTTGTGGATTTTACCTTTTTTCACATCAGATTTGTAAAATGGGTAAAGAAGCCGGTCTATCCTCCCTACCGAAATGGAAGCTTCATAATCCTCTATCTGGGCAGCTATTTGGGTGAAGTAAATTGCTTGCAAGGCTTCCTGGAAGGATTCAGCCGGCTTCGCGGGCACCCTTCTACATATTTTAGCTATGTTCTCGAGTTCCTTTCTTCTTGCCTCATCTTTCTCGTTCAACAAGAGATTTTCAGCTTTTTCTGCATATCTTTTCGCGAAATCGATCACTGCTTGACATGTGATTTTCACCGCTTCATAAAAATCTCTCTTCTTGGAGTCTTCGCTTTGGGCGAGGTACTCGTCTGCTTCCCTTATTATTCCCTCTAATCCCTTGGTAAGGACTTTCTCGTGGTTTAAAACTATGTGTCCGAAGCCCGCTAATTCGGGTATAACAAAAGCCTGACCGGTGAAGTGAATATCGGTTATCTCTTTTGGCCAGGTTTCAAGAGTAATATTAAGAATGTTCTTGTCGCTCCAATAGGGAAAAATTTCTTTTCTTAGCTTTTCCACATCCTCTGGCTTTACCAGAAAGGGATTGGGCACTCGTTTATCTAATTGGTCGAGTTCTCCGTCAATCCACCCGCCAATAGTTTCGGGGTATATTCCGGCTCCAAGCTCCTTACTGGCGATACTGCCCACTGTGAGCTCGTTTTCCCAAATGTTAACTGTTAGATTGGAAAGTATCTTATGGAGAGCCTTTGCACGCCTGATAATAACAGGTTCTCCTTCAGTTTCCTTGTAGCTCTCGGTTATCAGTCTAGCCCTTTCGGTGCAAGCCTCTTTTGGAAGTGAGAGAAGTCTAGTTTTCAATTTTTCCGAACGGGAAGCTCCAATATTCCGGATTTTTTCACGAAAAGTAGCAGTT
>DXJA01000397.1 GCA_019056875.1 Candidatus Jordarchaeum madagascarense | reverse complement strand
TATTACTATACAATCTATATAAAAATATTAATCGAGGCGGAGAAAGTGACAGAAATAAAGTTAGAGTTTAAAATGTGTGAACCAGCTCCCTATGAACACCCGGATCCCAAAGCCCTTACACCGTTAATTATACAGACGCAAAAAGAAGTAGAAAAAACATACGGACCCATATTTACCGCTCGGCTCATAAAATACACCCTGCAATGTGTGGCTCAAAAGGAAGGAAAAGAACCCCCAGACAACATTAAAACTCTAGACGATTTAGGAGCTTATCTTATCTCAATATCTGATAAATACCCCACTTGCTACAATTTAATGACCTACGCCGGGGCCAGAACCGAAAGCGAGTTACAGGGCCAAATCGGAGCGGGAACTCAAGTTGGAATGATAAACGTATCTCGAAATATTGCAAAAGGCTCAAGCCTTAAAGAAAGAAATATTGATTTAGAGGATATTATATCAAAATTCCGCGAAGCCATAGTCGCGGGTAAACTTAGTCCCCCCGAAATGGGATACCGGATAAACGAAGAAAGCGTAGACATACTCTGGCCAGATTGTAACTTTAAGGAAGGATGCCAATTAGCTTTCGATGCCGGCCTGTCGAAGAGATTTGGTGGAAGTCAATCCTGCTCTGCTGGCGCATTTTTATGTCAGTTTTTAAAACTTGCTACGGGTTATGAATGGGACTACGAGGTCTTAGAATCCTTTAAACCACACTGCATACACCGATGCTTCCTGTTCTAACCAAATATCCATTCGCATTCGTGGTAGGGGCCTGGACAAGTTTCCACAAGGAATCTGAAAATGAGGTAAATACCTCATTTATTTTTTTTATTGAGAAATGTCTGACTCAAAAGGTAGAATATTATGACACAGGTTAGTTCGCGTCTTAACTTTTACTTCAATAGGGATTCCTTGTGATTAATATTCAAATATCATTAAGTACTTTTTTACCGTGCAAATTTGACTTTGCTAGTTGCTATCCCCATTTTATTATTCACGGTTTTTGGGCATAGAACCAGAGCCGTAATTTATCCGAATTAGACTCCTGGGACACTTCGACATCCGAGAACCCTGCTTCACGCAACAACTTGTGCAATGCTTCTTGGGAGAGACGCTTCAATCGCCGTAATCGCCACCCCCTCCACTTCCATCTCTTCCCAGTAAGCCTTGGATGCTCTTTACTGAAGCCCAGCGTGGAGCCGAAGAAAGTGCCGGTCGGTTTCAAGACGGAATATGCATTGGAGACATAAATCTTGATTGCGCGCTTGGTGCCCAAGACATGTAGCACAGAACCAGAATAGACGATGTCGAAAGTTGATGGTTGAAATGGAAATTTCTTGGATACGACAAATCTTTCTGTCCACTTATCTTGGTCCATGTAAAGGTCGAAACCCAAATTGATGCTGCTCCAATTGACATCGTAACCTACGATTTTCTCACGCGGGTAACCATCGTGCACCAATGTGCGGATGTCATCGCCAGTCCCGCACCCGTAATCGAGAAGACTACCCCTTTTTTCTAGGATTTCTTGATACCGGCCGTGTTTTCGGATGTTCGGTTTTCCCACCCGCATGAAGATGTGGGGGTACAGTAAACCCTGCTTCTTGTACTTGCTGATCAGCATCTCGCAATACCCCGGCGGATAGTTTACGCCGGTAGATGCTAAGATGTCCATCACCCGATGGAATTCAGATTCCAAAGTTACGCCTTCAGGAAAATGACCTTTTACTTTCAAGTTCTTCGCCAGCCGCGCTTTTGATGACACCGATGATACACCACTATGTTGGTTTATATCCCTCGGGCCCAGACTCACCGTGATTCGCAAAAGTATCCTTTCTCCCCCTATAGGCATATACTGAGAATACCAGCACAGCTATAACCCACGTAACCAATAGAATACACAAATACAAATAGATTAGCAATGCCCCAAAAAATAGAAGCCATCAGTTCCTTTAAATCTTGTGATATTAGTGAATTATTCAGATAATCGCGAATGCTAGAAAACATTTGAAAAAAATCAGATGCTGTAGAAGTTGCTGGGCCGCTTGGTTGAAAGAACTTGAAAGTAATAATGAGTGAATAATACGTACTTTGGTCCCATTTTTGGGCCACGAAAACTCCTATAAATACAATCCATGCTATGATGTAGAGAAATGCAATCGCCCATAAACGAGGATTCTTTAGATACTTTAGTGAGAATTTTTCCTCACTCATGTTTCAACCCTCTGCTCTTATGGTGTGGTTAAAATAATATTATTTTGACTTGTTTATTGTTCCAACCCACCCTACTTGAGGCTATTTCAACGCTTTTTATGAAAGTTATATTTTTTGTAAACCATGTCCGATTAAATGAAACATTGAGAATGTTATTAATAAATTTAATGTTTGGTGAAATAAAGCAGCCAAGGTATCATCTTATTTTAGAATTTTCCAGTTGTCAGTGCAATGCCTTGATTTAACATAGCTTGGAATATCAACTATTTTTTAGTTTCAGTGATTGGTTCAGAAATTTAAATTAAATAAGAAATAATTAAAGATTAGTGATGAGATGATATAAGAATGGTAAAGAGGTGTTTTGGCATGGATTTTTTGATTGCTCATGTTTCTGATTTACATGTGGGTTCGGCGGAGTTTATGCCCGAAAAACTTGAGTCTTGCATTGATGAAGTGAACGATTTGTCGCCAGATTTGGTTGCATTAACTGGGGACCTCACTAGTTCTGGTTTTGAGAGAGAGTATAAGCAGGCAAAGGCTTATGTCGATAAATTCAAGGCTAAGACCATTGTAATTCCCGGTAACCACGACACTAGGTCCACCGGATATATTTATTTTGAGGAATATTTCGGTGAGGGAAACCAAGTTGTGGATCTGGGTAATGTAACTGTGGTGGGCGTGGATAGCACTCTTCCAGACAATGATGAGGGTTACTTGGGAAGAAGCAGATATCTTTGGCTCAATAAGAGTCTGAGCAGGGTAGAAGAAAAAGATTACCAGATTGTTCTTGTGCATCACCATCTGATTCCAGTTCCGGGAACCGGCATGGAAAGAAACGAGCTAATTGACGCCGGCGACGTTTTAGCAACACTGGTAGCCAATAAGGTAAACCTTGCACTCTGCGGTCACAGACATGTGCCCTACACTTGGCAATTAGAGAATCTTATGGTGATAACCTCGGGAACTGCCTGCACTGGTTATGTAAGAGCCAGAATATCCCAAGCGTATTTTATCATAAGCTTGAAGGACAAATCTATGAAGCTAACTTTGAAAGAAGTGGGTGGTAAAGAAAAAATGATAAGAAACATAAAATATTAATTGCTCCTTTTACTGGGAATGAGAATAAGACATGGTACGATTAGTTATGAAAAAGTGAATGGCTAATAAAAATTGTTTGGAAAGAGAGAAAGGGAAGAATAAATGGAGGCATTATTTTTAGGAGATTACATCGACGACTAGGTGTGTTGCACAAGAAACGCAAGGATCAAAGGTTCGTATAGCCATTTTTGCGTCTTCTTTTAGTTTATCTAAATCCTGTGTTTTTTGATAACTGTCTCTGCATGTCTGTAACAGTTTTTGATCTATTGTTGTTAGATTTAATTCTGTGGGAGTAATGATGGTGGCTCTTTCCACTGTATTATTTTTGTTCACACTGTACTGGTGGATAAGGGTTCCTCGGGGTGCTTCCACCACCCCGGTGCCTGTGGGTGAAACCGGTTTTTTGAGGCTTGGCATTTCATATCCTTCTGTAAGTTCGGTGTCGTTCAGTATTAGTATGGCGTCGTACATTGATGCTAGTATCTCTATTAGTCTCAAAAAATTCATGTAAAGTAAACTCTCTTTCCAGCTGTTGGGTACTTCATCCATTAAGCTGTGTACTTCGTAGACTCCGTATCTTTCGACTATCTGATTTCTGGCCATGGGACCGGTCAATAGTGTTTCTGTCCCGTTCAGGTTTGCCTGTATGCCTTGTGCTTTTTTCTCAATATTTATGAACTGGGTGTATTGCTCTGGCTCAAAATCTGCCAGGGTCTTCTTGCCTTTGATGAGCCGAATTTTTCCTTCGTACAGGTTGAAGTTACCATTATCGTTTAGACCCATAAATGCGGGCTCTTTTATGTTGAAGATTTCTGGGGGTTCTCCGATTTTGTTCATGTATTCGATAAGTTTCTCTGTTAATCCTCTAACCATGTTTGTGCCTTTCCTGAGGTTGGACTGTAATCCTACCACTTCTTTTTCGGTTAAATTCTTGGACATTCCCCCGATTAGACTGGTGACTGGATGTGGTACTCTTCCTCCTATACTGTCTAGGAGTTCGTTTCCGATCTTTATTACTCTGAACATTTTCTCGACCAAGTCGGGCTCTATTTTTGAAAACTGTTGTACACTGTATTTTTCTCGATTGTTTCCTTGGATGGATAGTATATCGGGGAATGCGAAGTAGAAGAAGTGTAATGAGTGTGATCTTATCAGCTCGCCGATTAAGAGTAGTTTTCTCATCAGGGTGGAGGGTTTTGATGGGCTAATATCATAGATTTTTTCCAGTGCTTTGCAGGCTACTATTGCGTGTGCCGAGGAGCAGAGACCACAAATTCTTGAAGTGATCCGGGGAACATCCTCCACAAGCTTGCCTACCAGAATTTTTTCGAATCCTCGGGGTAAATACATGTCAAAATTAGCGCTTGAGATTTCCCCATCTTTAATGAAAACGGTTATCTTCCCGTGTCCTTCGATTCTGGTTACTGGCTCAATAATTTTCTTCAATTTTTTCACGTCCTAGGGCGGTAAAGTCTGAAGATAACGCCCTCATACTTTTTTAGTCTATCCGATAATTCAAGCGTTGAGAGAAAGTTGATAACATTGGCAGTATAATCCAATCCCTCAGGAGGGCCCATACACCCCTCACACGGTAACCCCATCTTTATACACTTCGCATCACACCCCTCACGAGTTACAGGACCTAGACAGAGCACATTTTCATCAAGAAAACAGGTGGTGGGAAACTTTTCCGGATGCAATTTGTCAACTTTGATTGTTTTGAATTTTTCCAACTCCGGCCTTAACTCGCAAACCGAACAAAGGTTCTTCTTAGCACTGGGTAGAGTTCTTCCCTCAAGCAGTGCGATTATAGATGTCCCTAAAACATTTTCGGGCGGAGGGCATCCCGGTATCGCTCCATCGATTGCAATATATTTTGATACTGGCTCTTTTCGATCACTCTGTGACAAGCTTTCTATTCCTCCAAACATAGCGCAGGCACCTAGTGCGATAATTTTTTTGGAAGATTTTCGAAGTTTTTTTAGAAGTTCTTCCTCACTCGTTTGAGTAACGCATCCCTCGACTAAGGTTACATCGGAATATTCTAGTTCTGCGTCTTCCTTCACCGTTGTGGGGTCTGAGTCTTCAATGAAGGGAAAGTAGACCAATTCGGCTGATTTTACTAGGTTAAGGAAAACATCCAGAGATACTAGGGTAGAAATACAGCCATTACAGGAGTTTAGAGAAACTACTGAAAATTTTAATTTCATGTAACCATCTCCGATAACTTGTTATGCATTCGGTTAACTATCTCGGCGAACCTATGTCCTTCTACAGCGTTTAGTGATGAAAGAACCAGTCTATCTTCGATCTTTGGGATTCCCACATCTTTTAGTATTCTGATTTTTTTCTCCAACTTGTTGATTCCATCTATGTATCTGCACGATCCATGTTTGCATCCTACAACGAGTACTCCATCGAATCCTTGCTCAAGTGCTTTTAGTATGAACTCAGTGTCGACTCTACCAGTGCAGGGAACCATCTCTATGAATATATTTGGGTTATACTGTATTTTCTTTAGGCCAGCCTCATCTGCCGCCGCGTATCCACAGTGCTCACAACAAAAAGCCATTATCTTCGGTTTGTGACTGTATTTACCGTAAACCTCTATTGACTTCAAAATCTTTTCACTCGTTTCAACATTCATTTCAAGTGCCTTTGTGGGACAGATACTTGCACACACACCGCACCCCTTACACTTGAAATCGTCAATAACAATCTTATCGTCCTCACAGGATATAGCGTTAAATGGACAAACCGATATGCACAGACCACACAAGCCACACTTATCATAGTCAATATCAATTCCACTGATGTCCGCAAGTAGATAATCCTTGGATAGAAGCGAGATTATCTGAAGGGCCACATCGTTAGACTCGGCAATAGTTGTGTGGTAATCCTTGGGGCCAGTAACAGTCCCGCATCCAAAAATACCCGAGTTCAGAGTTTCTTTTGACATAAAACCATTATCATCCAATGCGAAATCCAGAGTCCTACGATGCTCAAAAAGATCCTTACTAGGAACCATGCCAACATTGAGAATAACCAAGTCTGATTCAAAATCTCCCTGTTCGGTATTGATGATTTTCCTAACACCCTGAGTTCTAATTCCCAATATGGTGGCGGATCGCACTTTATCCGAGAAGTTAATAACCGCCAGCCTACTTTCTGGATCCATCTCATTTTCAACAAAAATCTCGACTTCACAATCAGGAAGTTTTTCTTTAATCATTTCTAAATATTTTTTAGTAAGAATATAACAATATTCTGAGGAAAGATTTTTAATGCCTACACTCTGGATAATAGAAATTTTTTTGGGCTCCTTTCCATCGGATAATTTTACCAGGTTTCCCTGTGTGGGTCCATCCGAGGCGAGAATTCTTTCAAATTCCGCTGAAGTAATAATATCCTTATTGGGATCATGACTATACCGTTCAAGGTCTTGGTAAAGGTCAGAACCGATTGCCAGAATTTTTGCTCCCACTTTTAGGGTCATTATGGTGGGTTTTTCGTCCAGATTTATAGCCTTATTTAAGCAGGCGCGTTCACAGACCCGGCATTCCCTACACTTCTCAATGTCCTCTTCATCAATGGTCGCAGCATAAGGATAAGCGTGAACGAAAGGAATGTAAATTAGCTTTCTCTCATCCAGTCCATACTCGTACTCGTTTTTCTTAGTGATGGTGCATATACTCATGCAGCGTTTACAACCAGTGCACTTGTCCTCGTCAACATAACGTGGTTTACGTACCAGCTCTATGGTGAAGTTTCCCACACTCCCCGAGACGTTCAAAATTTGGGTGTTAGTGAAAATTTCGATGTTTTTCTCCTGCACCAGAGAAAGTATCTGTTCAGAAAGGAAACAGGATGCACAATCCAAAACGCCCTCAATTTTACTCCATCTAGCAACCTTTCCCCCAAGGGTGGGCGATTTTTCAATGATATACACCTTTAAACCGGCTTCTGCCAACTTTAGAGCCAAGTTCATGCCTGCGATGCCCCCTCCCATGATAGCTACACTCTTCTGAACCTCAACGGTCTTGGTTCTAATCTCTTTCTGGAGAATAACCCTCTCCACAGCCGCTTCGATTAACAGTCTAGCTTTTTCCAGGGCTTCCACAGGTTTTTTAGAGTTCACCCAGCACAGTTGCTCTCTAATATTGGCGAAGTCAATATTTGTTATTGGGATAAGATTCTCAAATATGCGGTTAAAAATGTGAGAATGTGTTCTGGGGCTGCACGCCGCGATAACAACCTTGTTTATGAAATTATCCTTGAACCATTTCTGAATTTTTTTCTGGTTCTTTTCCTGACAGAGATTATCAAAAACAGCCACAGATACCACATTATTAATTTTGGAGACACGATTCTTCAGAGACTCTATATTGATCGGCTGTTCAACCTCTGATCCACAGGTGCAGATAATTACCCCCACGCGGCTTAACTCCGTTTTTCTGGATTCTATCTTCTCTATTTCTTCTCCAGAGATGAGCTTCTCATTTATTTCCATTATTCTGATAACTGTTTTGCCCTCGTCTGAAAGCCGATAAGCCTTTCCATCCTTGGCGAGCAGGTTTCCCAGTTTTGTCAGGTGAAAATTCAACTGCCCAGTAGTTTCCAAGTTGAGTTCTTTAAGCAGGTCTGAATACTGCATATAACCCTCTTTTTCCAGTAATAGGAGGATTTTTCGCCTCAGGGGGTGGCCCAGAATATTATATATGTCCATAGCATCATCACGCTATAATTTTTCACCAGCTTAACAAGAGAATTTTCTTACTTAATAAAAATTTTCATAAGTTTAGATTGACAAATTTAGTTGTCAAATTTATTATAGTAATTGTCTTAAAAATTGTTATTGTCTGATTAGTAAAATTGACCTTTGGCATAATCAAAAAAATCAATTCTAATTGTCAAAAAAATTTCGTTTTTCTTTGTTTTATCCCTTTTTTTGATAATTTATTTGACAATAAAAATTGTCTAAACTTGGAAAAGACAAATTAACATTAGTTTTAAATCCCAAGCCCCACCTAAAGTTTAATCAGAGAAAAAAATGGAGGAATAAGAAAAATGGAAGAATTAGAAATAAGGAAGTTAAGGAAAAAAACCCTCACAGTGGTATTATATGAAGAGGGGAATTCCAGCACTCCTAACCGTCATGATGATTGCTTCAATGAACAGGCTGACAACCCAATGGTGGATATGCTACTAAACCACCGCCCCGATTTTGTAACTGCGGGCAAAAATTGCATGCACGGCGCTGAAGGGCAAAATGTAAACATGGAAGAATTCAAAGAATTCGGAGTTCCGCTCTTCAGATTAGGAATACCCGATAATGCCCGATTGTATATGGAACAAGAAATAGATGATTTGAGAGAAGAAGTAAAAGAACTGAAAAAAGAGTTAGAGAGATTTCTAGCTAAGGATCCGGAAAACGCGAAAACCTACAAGGGTCAAAACATGAAATCGCTAATAGAGTTCTACGAGAAAGAGGCTGATGAAAAAGAGAGATACATGAACACCGAGGTTACGGCAAGATGGATAGCCAAACAGATAGTTGACCTAGCAAGCGAAGTGCCTGAAAAGGAAGTAACTTGCATACACGTTTCTTTCCCAAGCCTCTTTAAAGAATTAATGAAAGTAATGAACGAGGCAGAGCTGGTTGTTCTACCACTGAGAGCGAACAGCCAAATGGAGCCAGATGAATTGATGCATTAAGTAAAAAAATTAGGGAGGTTAAAAAATGGAAGTCCTTGAATTAGAACCAGTGAAGGGAAAGAAATTAAGAGTGGTTATGGTTGAGAGCGAGTACGAAATCGACTGGTACCTGATGGAGCCCCCCAAGGCTCCCAAAGACTTTTTCTCCGATCTAAAAATAATGTCCAAGGAGTACAGAGACTTTATAGACAAAATGGCCCAAGAGTATGAACCTGATTTCTGTGTTGAAGAGAAGGGCGCTAGGAGCGAAGAAGAGTTCCTCTACGATAACCCCCTAGTGGATGTTTTCAAAAAACGTGGAGTTCCTTATGGTTATGTTGACATCTCAGACAACGCCCGCGACTACATCTGGTCAACCATGCACTGGAAAAATGAGCTAAGAAACGCCCTGAAGAACCAGATTACGAAAACCCTCGCCAAGAATCCCGAAGCCAAAAAAGGCGATTTCCACTTTCTGAATCTGGTTACTTGGGGTCAGTACTTTGAGCAAGAGTTAAGGGAAAATGAAGATGACGTGAGAAACAGGGTTCGCGAAGCCTGGATGATGATGGGTATTCTGGGTAGGGCAAGAGAATCACAAAAGAAGAATGTCACTGCTATGTTCATATGCGACCCGCGTCACAACGAGGGAATGTCCAAGCTTTGCGCTGATCTGGATGTGGATTTGGTCACCGTTAAGGTGAAAAAGGAAGTGAAGAATCCGGAAGAAACAACCGAACTCTCTAATCTTTTAAAATCGAACCATGTTGAGGTAATTCCCATAGTTGTAAAAAAGAAGGAACAAAGACAACACATATTATACTTCTTAGACACGGATCAACACGCAAGCCCCTTTGACATGAACATGGCTTACGACGCGGGATTCGATGTTGTAATTCCTCTGGGAGGAGTAACAGCGGACCAGGCCCAAAAATTGGTGCAGGACATCATCTTTTCGAGGGGTCCTAAAGGAGCGAAATTCACCGCAATCTTTGTTGGTGGGAGCAACGTAAATGAGGCCAAAGAAATTTTTGAGAAAGCCGTCAAGTCTTTAGTACCACCCTTTGAAGTCCCAGTAGTATTTGACCCTAGGGGCGCCTGTACCACCGCGTCCGCTCTGGTCGCGAAGGCAGAGGAAGCCGTGGTAACCCTGAATCTAGGCGATATTGAGAAAATGAAAGTAGCGGTTCTGGGAGGAACAGGACCGGTAGGAAGATTCGCCTGTGTACTAGCAGCAAAGCTGGGCTGCAAAGTATACATGGTGGAAACTTGGGCAGGAGCCAGCGAAGAATTCGTCAAAACCGTGGCCGCGGATCTAAGCGCCCAATTCGATGTGGAAATCGAAGGTGTATTTGCTCCCAAAAAAGAACAAATAACGGCCTTGGCACAGGATGCTGATATGATATTCTCGGTGGCAAAAGCGGGCGTACAGCTCCTATCAAAAGAAGAAGTAGAAAACCTATTACCCGGAAAAGTACTCCTAGACGTAAACGCCATCCCCCCACTCGGAATAGAAGGACTGGATAGAAACGACGACAAGAAGCAATTGAAACCGGGAGTCTACGGCACCGGCTCACTAGCCATTGGTGCCCTAAAAAGACAAGTCGAGGAAGGCCTACTAAAGAAGGCTAAGGAAACCAAGGGAAAGGCAGTTTTCGATCACCTAGCCGCATTCGAGATGGCAAGAGAGTTTCTACTGGGGAAAGAAGCCGCCGTCAGGACTGGTTGATTTCCCCTCCCCCTCCTCTTTTTTTATAATTTTTTGAATATTTTTTTCTATTCAGAAAGACTTGTTCAAACTACCCTACTTTTGTCGTAGATGTAATGTAAGCTCTGGCACCTTGGTCGTTAAACTTGGTAGCAAATTTTATTTCGCTTATGTAATTAATTTTGAACACTGTTGAGAATGTGTGCTGTATTCCATTCTTCGTTATCCTTCTTGGCCCACAAAGACCGGGTTCCTTGTCCGAGAAGCATAACATGAAGTAGTTATCACCGTTCACTAATACTCTGTTAAAAAGCTTTATTTCTTGGATGATTCTTTTATTTATTTATCCTATTTTTTGGTGTGTTGAAAATGGAGTATAAGGTTGCTCTGGCACAGATGAATAGTATAGTTGGGGATGTGGAAGCTAACCTAGAGAAGATGGTGAGTTTAGTTGGAAGAGCTAAGGATGAGGGAGCTAAGCTTACGGTTTTTCCTGAGATGTGTGTTAGTGGTTACATGGTGATGGATGGAAAAGATTTCAAAACCTTCTATCAGTGTGCAGAGACCATTGAGGGATCCTCTGTTGAAACTATGAAGAAGCAAGCTAAGAAGAATGATATGCACATTATCTTTGGAATGCCTCTCGAGAGCAATGAAGTTGAGGGAAAATTCTACAACAGTTCAATCTTGGTTGAACCCCAAAGGGAAAGTTCACGTCTATAACAAGGTGCACCTCCCTATGGGCAATTATTTGGTTGTGAATCTCTTTGAGAGATCGTACTGTGAAAGTGGTTCCAGCTTTCCTATATGTGAAACGAAAATTGGTAACATTGGTATGCAAGTTTGCTACGACCTTCTATTTCCGGAGGCTTCTCGGATAGCGGCTCTGAAAGGCGCTGAAGTTTTGGTTAACATATCGGCGGGAATTGTGGGGTTAGAAATCGGTTATAACTTTTTTCTTCCGGCTAGGGCTCAGGAAAACATTGTATATTTAATATATGTCAATATTGCCGGGGAGCAAAAGGGCACAAGGTTCTTTGGTCATAGCCGAATCATCCACCCCTCGGGCTTACCGACAGTGGAGTGTAACATTGAAAAAGAAGATTTCAAAGTGGCTAGTGTAAATCTTGAAGAACTCGAAAATTTGAGATCACTAACCCCCTTCCTGAAGGATAGAAGAAGCCCTGAGGTTTACAAAGAAATAGCAGAAGAATTTAGAAAACTCTGATTTTAAAAAAACTTCTAACTATCTCTATTTTTGATTCCCGATAGTTATCTTAAGGTATCTTTTAAGATTTCGAGATTTTATAACTTCAGCCAAGAAAAGGAACTATTTATTTGAAAAATTTTGAAGAGTACCGCTTGATGAATGCTTTTCAGATTGCAAAATTTGTTGGGAGAGATTGAGGAGGGTTGGGTTTCACAGATATTTTCAGAATACTATACGCATATTCCACCGTTTTATTATTCTATTGTTTCTAAGATTATCCCAGATCCTTAGAAGGGATTGGTGGAAGGAAGGGTTTTATCATGACCATTGATATTCTTCGTTCCCTTACCTTGGATTATGAAAAAGTTTCTGGTAGGCTTTGTGATTTTGTTAAGAGTTCTCTAGATTTGTTTGAAAAGGATGGAGTGGTTATTGGTTTAAGTGGAGGAATTGATTCGGCGGTTACTGCTTCTCTTTTTGTTTGGGCCTTGGGGTCCGCTGGGGTTCTGGGTTTTATTTTTCCTGAAAGGGACCGTGAAGCTGAAAATATTAATGATTCTAAACATCTTTCTGAAAAATTAAAAAATGATTATAAAAAAATAAAAAATCGGAAGAGCGGCGTGTTGGGGAAAGGGGTTAATTTT
>DXJA01000396.1 GCA_019056875.1 Candidatus Jordarchaeum madagascarense | reverse complement strand
GCGCCTTTATTGTGTTTTTATGTTTTTGTTCGCAAAAGTTGGTTGGCGCATTTGTACAGAATTGGAATATTAAGTGCAATGAAAAATAAATAGGCTAGATTGGAAAATAATTTACGTATTGAGTTTTTCAAATATTTTTATGGAAAAATTTGGAGCAATTAGGTAAGAAATGAAAGCGGGGGAAAACTATAGAAAAGTGAATACTGCTGAAACTGGAACACAAAATTAAAGAATTGAATTCTGTATGAAGGTTTTGGTGGAAGAGTGTTTAACTATTGTTATGCTTGTCTGTTTTGAAGTGTTACTATTTTGTTGTAGGTTATATCATTTGATTTACAATTGCTACTATTGCTTTTGAAAAAGGGATTGTTTGAAAAAATGGGGGATGGAGATTGATGATTTGGGTTCCAATTTTTAGTGAGCTTCGCCCTTGTTGAGCGTGGCGAAAACGTCCTTTAGTTTGGGGTAGATTCCTTCGAAAATGTTGTACATTTCATCGTATATTGGTTTCAGATTCTCATTGGGGTAGTAGTCTTTTTCGATTTTGATGATCTTGTCTACGGCGCTTTCGAAGTCTGAGTACATTTTCAGTCCGACCATGGAGATCATTGCTATTCCCAGTGCTGCAACGGAGCGCGGCTCTTTTATGGGTCGTATTCTCTTGCTTAGAACATCGGCGAATATTTGCATCCAGAGGGGACTTACTGCTCCTCCTCCGCAGGCGTTTAGAGACTTGATTTCTGGTTTAGGCTGGTTTGGATCCAAGACTCCGCGGTCTAATACTACCTGAATATTCTTGGTTATCCAACGGATATGGTACGCTACTCCCTCCAGTATGGCTCTCGCTATTTCGGGTGTACCGTGGTGGAAACTCAGATTTAGGAAGCCGCCTCTAACGGTGGTGTCCTGTATTGGTGCCCTTTCTCCAAGCATCCAAGGTAGGAATATTAGTTTCTTTGCGCCCGGTCCTACTGATGCTGCTTCTTCATTAATGACGTCGTAGGGATCAACTTCACGCTCCATGGCCATTAGGCACTCTAATCCGCCAAGTTTGTCTCTGAACCATTTGAAGGGTGCTGCAACACTCTCCATTTCACCGATGAGCATAAATTTGCCTGGCACCCCAGAGTATATGGCGGCAATGCCGGTCTCGGGGTCAACAGTAAAGTTATCCACGGTTACGGAAACCCATCCAGAAGTGCCCAAGTATAGGTGTCCCTCATTGGTTCTAATTGCACCGGAACCTACGTGCGTGGCTGGTGCGTCCCCTGCACCACATATCACTTGTGTATTCGTGGTGAGACCCAGCTCACGGGCGGCTTCTGAGGTTAGGGTTCCTATAACATCCGTGGTTTTGGTGGCTTCGCAGAGTTTGTCTCTGGACAAGCCTACGCCTTCGATGATTTCGTCAACCCAGACATGGTTTTGAATGTGGAAAAGTCCGTACAGGAGGGCGGTGCTCCAATCCGTGTAGAAGTCACCTACCAGTTTACGAATAAGGTAATCTTTAACGTCGCCCCACTTGGAAGTTTTCTCAAAAACCTTGGGCTCGTTGTCTCGAACCCACCAGATTTTGGGAATGACGTCTTTTGCTGTGGTCATGGGAAGGTTCCCCATGTCCAGAAGTTGACTTATGGGGGCGAATTTTGCTTCGAATTCATCTGATTGTTTTTCGCTTCGGGAGTCAAGCCATATCATTGCCGGGCGGAGAGCGTTGCCGTCTTTATCCATGGGTATTGCTGCCATCATCTGGGCGTCCAGGCTTACTCCAATCACATCTTTGGGGTCTATTTTAGTCTTCTTTAGAAGAGTTTTAGTTGTTTCCACGAAGGCATCCCAGTACTGTTTGGGATCCTGCTCAGCCCATCCGGGATTGGGATAATCTACATCATAATCTTTCTCTGCCACGCCGATTATTTTGCCTGAAACACTCACTAGAGTAGCCTTATCCCCAGAGGTTCCTACATCGTGGGTTAGAATGCATTGTTCTCCCAACTCTTAAACCTCCAACGATTATACCTATAAGAACTATTTTTTCATGTTCCTTTAATTATGTTTTTGAGAACTTCTTTCTTAAATAGTTTCTTAATTACCGTTTTGAAACATAAATAAAGTTCTAAACCATCTAGAACAACCAGAAGAAGCAAAATTTTCTATCTACGATTTAAAGGATTAAAAAAAATAAAAAATGTGGGAAGAGGTTTAATCTCGTTTTTCAGGTTTTTATGAGTGGTGTAACTGTTTGTAGACACTCTTCGAAGATTTCCATCGCCTGATCGATTTGTTCCCGGGTAATTACTAGTGGTGGTTTTATGGTTAGAGTGTTTCTATAAAAGTCCCCGTGTATGGTTATTACTGGTTGACTTAGGTCAAGTATTAAACCTCTTTTGAGAGCTTCTGCTACAAATTCTTCCGCTGCGGTGTTTGCGGGCACCTTTGTTTTGGGATCTTTTACGAGTTCCACTCCTTGAAATAGTCCGATTCCTCGCACATCTCCCATTATGGGGTATTTTTCTTGCAGTTCTAGGAATCTTTTCATTAGATACTTTCCCATTTCCTCAGCTCTCTTGGGTAAATCGAGTCTTTGGATGAGTTCCAAGTTTATGAACGCAGCAGCGTAGCAGACGGGGTTCGCGCTGAAGGTACTGTGTTGCTCGGCGGGTGTGAACATTCCCAGTTTTTCACTGGCCAATGTTGCGCCCATGGGGAACCCGCCTCCCAAGGCTTTCGTGAGGGCCATGAGGTCGGGTACAGCTTTGTAGTATTCTGCGGCGAACATTGTGCCTATCCTGCCGAAGGCGGTTTGAGACTCATCGAAGAGAAGCAGAAGATTGTTCTTGTCGCAAATCTCTCTGGCTCCCTTTATAAACTCGGGGGGAGCCGGTACTTCTCCCATTGGTCCCTGGATAGGTTCCATAAGCACTCCAAGTGGCAATCCTTGGCAACCGTAGTCTATGGTCTTTTGGAGCATGGTCAGGCACAGATTTCCACATTCCGATATATCTTTTTCCCCGAAGGGGCAACGGTAACAATAAGGGAAGGGAGATTTAACGAAGTGTTCCCTCCCGAATCCGCGGTATCTAACTACTATGGGCATATAGTGGGTGGGAGCCATCATCGCCAGGGTGTTTCCATGGTATCCGCCCCACATTGTTATGAAAATGTCTTGGTCCATTGGCCTGTTAACCATGGCGAGTTTTAAGGCTACCTCAACCGCAACCGATCCGCCTTGAGTGTTTAGCACCAAATTCTTAAGATCGCCGGGTGCAATTTCTGAGAGTTTGTTAACCAGTTTTATTCGGGGGATTGTCTGGTATTGATTGCGAACGTGGGAAAGATGTTTCATCTGTTCCATTGCGGCGAACATGACATCCTGCTGTATATAGCCGATTCCCAGAGACCATGCTTGGGAAGTGAAATCAATATACATTTTACCCTTGGAATCCTGAACTGTAGCCTCACCGGGTGTTCCCTGAAATAGAATTACATCTTTTGACGGGACGAGTTCGTGTTTATGACATTTTTCTAATTCCTCGTCGGTTACTTGGGTTAGTAATTCAATAATTTCCTCTTCAGTAAAGTGCTTAGGCTTTATGTCGGTCACTCCTCAACACCACCAACAAGTCTAACACTTATATCTCGTAACAAATCGTTTTAATCAACTTTTGGAGAGTTCACCTTATTATTCTTCTCTCATGCTTCGCTATAATATCTATTTGTTCTTGTAAATTTATCTTTTAGAAACGTATAAAAGTATCTGGAGCGTTAGCCTTTTAACAAACATCAAAACTATTTCTCTGCCTTTTCTCGGGCTAATATAGCAGCACCTAGAGCACCAACAATTTGAGGCTCCTCAGGCACTAGAATTTCGAAACCTACTTTATCTTCTAAAGCCTTAATGACACCTTTGTTTTTGGCAACCCCACCAGTCATAACCAAATCCTTTTCAATTTTCACCCTGCTGGCCATCCCAAACACTCTGCTAGCAATTGCATCATGTATACCCGCTATGATATCCACTTTGGGAGTACCACTAGAGATTTGGGAAATCACCTCAGATTCCGCAAAAACAGTACATATGCTACTGATCTTGGCTCTGTTTCTAGACTGAAGTGAGAGTTCTCCCAGATCCTCTAGCCTCACCTCCAGTGCCCGGGCCATAACCTCCAGAAATCTTCCCGTTCCCGCAGCGCACCTGTCGTTCATAGCAAAGTCCAACACCCTACCATTCTTCCCGATTTTGATGGCCTTACTGTCCTGTCCACCAATATCTATTACTGTTTTCACGGCGGGAAAAAGGGAGTATGCTCCCTTAGCGTGGCACGAGATCTCGGTAACCTGCTTATCTGCAAAAGGAACATTCACACGACCGTACCCCGTTGCAACCGTGAAAATAATGTCACTTTGATAGAGACCCGCTTTGCTTAGAGTAGCCTCCATTACTTTCTGGGCGGTTTCTCTACTGTTTGAACCGGAAGGAATTATTGTGAAAGCCAAGGGCTTTTCACCTTCTAGAATAATAGATTTAGCGGTGATTGCCCCTATATCGATTCCAGCAGTGTACATAGCGTCTATCCCAGCATCTCCATAAAGGCATCGATTTTTGTTTTTATCTGTGCATCGGAATAAGCTCTACCATCACAATGGTCTGCCTCAATTATCAATGAGGGGATTCCCAGTCTGTCCATAAGGATATCTTTCAGTTCATATTGTAGCAGTGATAAAAACTTACAGCTTCTGTTGGAGTGCATAACGGCACCATCCACCTTGTACTGCTTGCAAAGCTCAACCATTGACCAAGCCCTGTAATTTAATTCTATGAAGGGAGACAGGTACTTTCTCGCCAGTGACTCTAAGGGATTTGAGGAGTCTAAACGCCCGCTCCAAACCATGGTGTATGGTTCCAGAACAAAAACCGCTCCATATCTGTGAAAATAATTTGACAAGCCCACATTATACCATAAAACAATGTTATCCCAGGTTAGACGATATTTTTCTTCGGGTATCACACCCATCTTATTCTTGACCCTCTCCTTAACCTCGTCTCTCAGTCTTTCATAAAAATCAACAGCGGTCTTGGTGCCCGGTAGCGTTACGATGGCAAACATGCAGGACAGTATATCTGCTGCTCCGACAGGACAGGGAACATTCTTCCGCATCCCCATAACCTCGTCCCAGAGTCCACTCGCCCGGTCAGATAGCTTAACCACTTCTGCCAGCTTATGATAGTCCATTTTTTTACCTGTCCGATCTTCTAGGAAATCTATCAAGTCTTCAAGCTGGGAAACATAGTGGTCAATGTGATAGTCTTCCACCTTACCAGTAACGTAGGGTGCATCAATTATGAAGAGTGGACAGTTAAACCTACGGCTCAGAACCTGCCACCACTTAATATGAGTCTTACAGAATTTTCGGGCAACAACCAGAAAGTCGGGAGGAGCAAGACCACCAAGGGGCGCTCCCTCCTCAAAGGTCGTCCCTATGGTGTTCCTAGCATAAGAGCATAAGTCACTGGAATATCCTGAACGTTCAGCCGCCTCAATGAATTTAGGTGCTACCTGAGTTACAGCACAAAGAGCGGAATAATTTTCGGGATAAACCACCGCCACATCCATAGCGTAGAGTATTTCAACCGGATCATATCCGGTCATCCAAGTAACCGGTTTGCCCTGTTTCTTCGCCTCGTGTGCACCCAAGTAGTGTTCAGAAGCCAACTTGAAAACTTCTTTAGAAGTTTCCAGCCCCTTTTTTCCTTTTTCCGTCAACCTTTAACCACCTATATTTATATTGTTTCAAAGAAGGCTTCTATCCTAGTTTTTAGAGGACCCAGTGGGGAGGTTACATGCTCGGTTTCAACGAGAAGCGTGGGGATTTCAACCTCTCTTAACCTCTCCTCTATGAAGGGATAGTCGAATAGATGAGGGTCGCAAAACTTTTGCAGCGTGAAGACTACCGCTTCCACATTGTAGTCCTTTATGAGATTAAAAATGTGCTCCAAACGTTTTTGGGGAGCATAATTGCAGGGACAAGGAATTCGCTCATAGTAGCGGTCTGCAATAGCGGTTAGAGCAGGAACATTTTCATTAACCAAGTCCCAGAAGTAACGAGTCCCCGTGCAGAGGTCGTCAGTCACTATGAGACCTCCTGCGTTCTCAATCATTTTGAGTATTTCTGAGTCATGTATCACGCTGCCCGAAACCAGTATTCTTAAACCAGGCTCGGGTCGATTCTCCCTCTCAGATATTTTTTCTAGTAGACTCTTTAGCAATTGATTGTGCTCCTCTTTAGGAGTCAACATGCTCGACTTGACTATGTCAAGGGTCTCAGCCCCAGAAATTGGGGGAATTGAATTCCTCCTAAGCTCGTAGACTTCTTTCAAGAGTTTTCTGTTCTCATTATAAATTGCGATAGATTGCTTAAGAGAATTATCTGAAATTTCTCTTCCCAGAAAATTTTGCAGCGATTCCTTGAATCTTGTTACTTCTTCCCGGGAATATTTTTTTGAGGTCTCTCTTTTGGCACAGAGAGGATCCACAAAACCTACGTAATCTGTTTTAATGTCCGCCTTCCAGATGTTATAAACCGAAACAATGGTGTCGCAGGTGTAGGGGAACACCACCCCGTTCAGATAGTTGTAAATCCCCTTAATTCCCTGGTCATAACAGCTGCGTGCAAAGGAGCACACGTAGCTGGGCAGATGAACATCTGCCAGAGTTATATCATCAGAACCACCCATTATTCTTACGGGTATAATCCCTGCAGCGTGAATGATTTCTTCAGGAACATAAGAGCAAAAGTAACCGAAAACTTTCTTACCCATATTTTTCCATTTTATTGCATTATCGTGACGATTTGAAACAAGGTCCTCAAAAACCTTAATCATGAAGGACATCTCTTAATCGCCGATAAGGAAAAATAAGGCGTAATAGTCTTAAAACTTTCTCCTACATAGTTCAACATGAATCATTGAATTGATAAAAAAGAGTGGAAAAAATGTCTTTGGAAAAGAGGCTCAAACTTTGGATAGAGGAAATTGATGCTTATGCAGGGCTCAGACCTCCCCTATTTACCAATCGATTATTAAAGGATCCTAGCTTAGATGAAGCGGTGAAAATAATACGGAATAGGGAAAACGTTGACTGGCCCTTTTTAAGGAGGGGATTAGAAGAGATGCGGAAAACATATCAGAAATTTTCTGGTTTTCGTTTAATCATAGCTTTAATGCTTTTAGTAATAGTAATTGGCCTCATCTCCACCATACTAATGTTCACAGGTTTCTCTCAAGCAGAAATGGAGATTTCACTTATTGGAGCAATTCCTCTACTTTTCCTAGTAATTATTCTTGTCTTTGGGGATTGGTTAGTTTATAGACGGAATATGTATATTACTGTAAAAAGTTTTAGGCAGACAGCTCTTGAAGCTAGAAAGTTGGCTCAAATCCTGATAAACAGGCTAGTGAAGATTGTCGAAGTATCCCTCCGCCTAAAATTGTACTATTCAAAGTATGAGAACACACGTCGGGTGGGTACACGTCTCTCCTTCAGTCCCATCATGACTAAGAAGTATCTCTTAGAACTAAGAATAAATCGAAAATAAATAAACATAATTTTATTTTTATTAAACGAGTATTTTTTTTATTGATTTCTTTAATCTTTAAGAGAAATGCTTAAATTAACCCACTTATTTTCCCAAAGAGGAGACGATTTCTATGGAGGAACAGATTCCAGAAAGCTTATTCCAAAAATATCACGTGGCACTGGTTAAAGCACTAGGAGAAGATGTGCAAAAAGTCTTTGTTAAGCTAGGAAGAGATCTTGGTTCTAAAATATCGAATGGAGGAAAAATTAGTCTTCAAGAACTTGAAAAAGAACTGGCAAACTACCTTCAAAACGACCTGAAACTCGGGGAAAAAATAGATGTAAGCATCGAAGACCATGAATTAAACATTGAGGTTACCGGATGCAGAATCTGCCCAGCCAATCAAATACTCAGATCACAGGGTATGGGCGGAGCCTGCTTCCTGCCGGGAATACTAATGGGCGCAGTAAAGCAGGTAGACGAAATTAAAAAAGCTAGACTATTGGTGTGGGCATAGGCGCAATCCAGGCCGGTGTAATCTTCTTTGGTGCGATGTTGATCAATGTTGCTCGACACAATGCAGACGCAGTGCTTCTTGCAGCTCTCTGGGACGTCTATGTGGTCTGGTTCCTTGTTTCGATTGCGATAGTGGTTGTTCCCCCAATCATCATGTACTTCGCCAGAAGGCAGATGTTTCACGAGTTCCTGCTCTACGAG
>DXJA01000395.1 GCA_019056875.1 Candidatus Jordarchaeum madagascarense | reverse complement strand
TTAGACTTTAAAAATAGTACTAAAAAAAGGATTTTACACATTTTTCATGTAATTAGAATACTATTTTTCGGGTTTAACTAGAACCGCGTTAATTATTCCTATCTGCCCCGGCCTGCTTGTGACTCTTGCTTTTCCTGCACTGGTATTGATTATTGCCCCGCGGGTAATCACTCCTCTTCTCGAGAAATCAATGTTGGCTGGGTTTTTTTCCACGTCAAGTATTTTCACTCTTCTGGTTTTTCCAGTTTTCGGATTGGTCAAGTTTACATGTTCAGAGGAACTCAATTTGATTTTTGTGTTATGTCCTCTAGTTATAATGATTTTCTTATTCTCACCGCCAAGTTGGGTTCTAGTTTCTTCTCTTCCCAGGTCTCTTTTCCGCTTTCTGGCAAAATTCTTCAATCTTGCTCCAGTGGGTTTACGTTTGGATCTTGCTCGCCAATCAACCATAATCAAATCACCAGTCATAAACTGTTTAACGAATTTATATTATTAATCTTCTATCCAAGAGTTTTATGGCAAGTAATATAAGCTTTTCCAGATTAACGTCATCTTGAGGCGTTTTTATGAGTCGCATACAACTTGCAGACGGTGCTGGCGGCACAGCTATGGGTCGACTGATAAAAGAAACTATACTACCGTCCCTGAAAAGACATAACGTTCAAGGCGGCGTTGGTCTAGATGAACTGGATGATGGAGGAAGTATTCCGCTTGGAGACACTGATGTTGTAATTTCTACGGACGGACATACTGTAAACCCCCTTTTTTTCCCTGGTGGGGATTTGGGTAGACTTTCAATATCCGGAACTGTCAATGATGTTGCAGTTATGGGTGCTAGACCCGTAGCTATTGCTTGTGCGTTGATAATTGAAGAGGGTTTTCTTGTAGATGATTTGAACCGTATTTTAAAATCGATGGACGAAACCAGTGAAGAAGCGGGAGTGCCGATTATTTCTGGTGATACCAAGGTTATGCCCCATGGGCAAATTGATAAGATGGTTATGGCCACAACAGGTGTGGGAGTGGTGGAGCACGGTAAGATAATTCTTGATAGTGGGGTTAAACCGGGAAACAAAATTATAATAACCGGAACAATAGGTGATCACGGGATTGCTCTTCTAGCTGCTAGGGAGGGAATAAGTTTTGAAACCGAGCTCAAATCTGATGTGGCACCTATCTGGAATATCATTGAGAAGGTTCTTAGAATAGGTGGAGTAACGGCGATGAAGGATCCCACTAGAGGTGGCTTAGCCTCTACATTAAATGATTTCGCCAAGAAATCTAAAACAACAATTTACATCAATGAAGAAGACCTGCCCATACGTAGTGAGGTGATTGCCGCTTCAGAGATGTTAGGAATTGATCCCCTAGAGGTAACCTGTGAAGGTAAAGCCGTTATAGCTATCGATAGTAACCTGGCAGAGGAGGCTTTGAAAGTAATAAGAAAAACAAGATATGGCGAAAACGCGAGCATAATTGGAGAAATCGGTGATGATAATCCCGGACTTGTAATTATGAAAACTTCGGTGGGCGGGAAACGCATAATAGAGACACCGTATGGGGAGCCGATTCCACGTGTCTGCTGATTAATTAACCAAAATAAAGGATGGAAATATTTTAGGGCTCTTCTGGGGCTTCAGTATGAGTGTCTAGATTGGTTTGGATGCTTTCTTTTCTGATTCTCCATCTCAATTGTTGTTTCAGTCTTCTCGGTTCATGGTCAAATCCGAAATAGTCTGCAAACATTTCTGTGGTTTGGAAAATTTTAGTTCTGCCCGCTCGTTCAAATTTTAAGAATCCCAGTTCTTCTAATTTTTTTACGTGTTTATAGCTGTGTGAGCCTCGAATTTTTGCTACTTTAGATTGTTCAATTGGTTGTTTTAAAGCAATGTAGGCAAGTGTCTTTAATTCGCCTAACGATAATAGTCCACGTGATGCTACATTCGAGATTTTGTTAGAATAACTGGCTTTTAATTGTAGTACGTACTTATTTCCTGGTAGTGCTACAATTTCTAGAGAGCTGCTTCTTTCCCCGTATTCTCGCACTAGTTGCCTTACCAGTTCATCGGCGTATTCTAAATTGTCAATTTTTGCAATCTCAGCAATTTGCTCAATGGAAAGCGGTCTACCTGCAGCGTATAATGCGGCTTCAATAATTATTTTTGCATCCTTTCCCATCTTTCCGCCTCCATGATGTATATCTCTCCAAACTGTTTTTCCTGCCAGACGTGTATCTTCCTTCTTAGAACGAGAATTAAAATGACTAACAAGTTTCTCACAACATTGAGAAGATTATTTTTATCCACTAACTCTGAAAATTTTATTATCTCTTTTTCGTGGGAAAGGATTTTCCCGTAAATTTGTTCAATTAGTTCTTCTATATTGAACTTTGAGGGCTCAAAAACGAATGGTTCGAATTCAACTTCTTTTTCTGGTTTCTTAATGACCTTTTTTGTTTCTTCGCCAAGTAAAACTCTCTCTAGAGCAACCAAGAGTTCTTCGAGAGTGACTTTTCTATTTATTAATCTATAGGGCATGGGAATCGGTGGTAGGTTTAGGTCCAAATCCTCCTCTTTCTCTTTCTTCTCTTCCTGTTTTTGTCCCAGTCTTAATAGTAGCTCGGATTTTATTCTGTGAATAATTGAGGCTGTTAAGAGGGCTTTGCCGGATACCTGATAGTTTATAGATTCTTTTTCCCGCATTTTTTCTAAGAAGCTCACTAGAATATTGCTGACATTAATTTCCCAAGGATCCTCCGCTGTTTGGGTCGTGTCCACTAGGAGTGACCATGGGGGGTGTATCCAAAAGGGGTCTTCTCGATTTTCAATCATTATCTTCTTCACCCTCTTCCATTCTTAGAGAAATAACATCTGAAACACCATCGCGGCATATCACACCAAACACTCTGTCTGCTTTGGTGATGGTTATATCACGAAGTGATACAACTATAAACTGAGATTCTCTCGAAAAATCTTTGAGTAAGTCCGATACTCTGTTTGCATTATCGTCGTCGAGGAAGGCGTCTATTTCGTCCATCACATAAAATGGAGCTGGTTGGTACTGTTGTATGGCGAATATAAGCGCGATAGCGGTGAGGGATTTTTCGCCCCCCGACATTGATTCTATTCTTTTCACATCCTTTCCCGATGGACGCGCTTCAATATCTACCCCGCCTAGGAAGGGGTCTGTCATGTTTTCAAGAATAAATCTTCCTTCTCCACCGGGAGAAAGTCGTGCAAAAATTCTTTTAAAATTTCGTTCGATACTGTAAAATGTCGCCAAGAAGCTTCTTCTTTTATCCCTCTCAACTTCCCGTATGAATTCCATGATACTTTCTCTTTCCTTTATTAACTCCTCTCTCTTTCTCAAAATTTCTTCGTATCTACGTCGTTCCTCATCGTAGAGTTGGATGGCTAGCATGTTAACTGGCTCCAAGCTCTTTTTCTCTGATTCCCTTCTCCGTATTAGCTCTCTTAGCTCATGAACATTTACTTTCAGGATATCTTTGGGTTTAAAATCGGGAAATTCCTTAGCTTCCTCCCTGAGTACTTGAACATTGCTTTCTAAATGTTCTTTTTCCACCATTAGTCTGCTTAATTCAAGTTCTATAGAATTGATTCTTCGAGTGGTAACCTCTAGTTCGTTTCTTAGAACCGTCACCTCTTGTTTTAACTTCGTGTCTTCTTCTCTTAGTCTCGAAACCGATTCATCTAAAATCCTCTTTTCCTCTTCCAACTTTGATATTTGCTCTAATATGGGACTGATTACTTTTTGGATTTCTTCTCCTTCTTCGGATGCTTTTTTGATATCTACTTCTAACTCTTTTGCTAATTTCTTCCTCTCTTCTCCTCTTGGTATCAGGTGCTCTGCAACTTTGGTCCTCGATTGAGCAATTTGCACCCTGAAACCGCTTAATTTTTCTTTCAGGCCTGTTATTTCCATTTCTATGGTTCTTGATTGGGTATAAAGATCAGATGCCTCCGATTCTTCTATGATCCGATTAAGCGATTGTTCTTCTTGGGATAGGGCATTGATCTTTTCCTCTATTTTTTCTATTTCTTGGGACACTTTATTGTACTGTTTCTCCCTTTCTTCCTTTAGTTTCAGTTGTTTCTGGGTTTCGGACTCTACTTTTGCTATCTCTACCCTTTTTTCTTTTATTTCCTCCAGCAAGTGATCCAAATTGGCGGAGTGTTTTCCCCGGTAATGTTCTTCCTCTTCCCTTCTACTTCTAATCTCAAAATATGAATTTGATATTTTTTCGAGTTTTCCCAGAAGTTCTATCCGAATCGCGTTAAGACCACTCAATTGCTCTTCTAACTGTGGTAGTTTTTCGGTTTCTAAGAAAGCTAGGGTAGTTTTTCCACTATAGTGCCCACCGCTCATTACTCCTCGGGGCTCTATAATGTCTCCTTCGATGGTAACCTTCCTTATATCGGGGAGGTCTAATCCTCTGGCTATATCCAAATTTTTGATTATCGCAACATTACCGAAAACGTACTCGAAGGCTGATTTGAATTTTTCATCAAAAATCATGAGATCAATTGCAGGACCTATTACTCCATCGCCCTTGGGGATTTTGAAATTGGCTTGTTTAATTTTGTTCAGAGGCAGGAAGGAGGCTCTTCCTATTCTACTGTTTTTGAGGAAGTTAATGCATTTCGCAGCCACTTCGTCATTATCAACAATTATGTAATTAGCTCGATTTCCTGCCGAGATCTCAAGTGCTAGGGCGTATTTTAGATCCGTTTTGCCAAGTTCGGAAACTGTTCCATAAATTCCCTTAATTTTTTTATCATCTCGAAGCTTTAAAATTTCACGTACTGCTGATTGTCCTCTGAGCAGTCTTGTCCTCTCTTCATTTATGGCCTTTATCGTTACCACTTCATCTCTAACATTTAGAATCAGTTTCTCTGTTTCCTCAATCTCCCGACGAGTAATATCTTGTTGATTTTCAAGCTCCTTTAACTCGTTAGTTATTGTTTCAACCTCTTCACTAGATTTTTCAGCAATTTCCTCTAAACGGCTTTGTTCTGTTTCCAGGTCTTCCAATGATCTTTTAATTTCTTCTATTACACCTTTTTTTGAATTAATTGAAGACGAAATATACTCAACATCTTTTCTAAAAGCCTCTTGAGTAGTTTTCAAAGAAACATTCTTCGAAATGTATTTCTCTTTCTCCCCACGGGCATCCCTTATCCTAGTTCTCAACTTTGAAAACTTAGTATCACTGGTTGTAATTTGTTTACTTATCTCCTCCAGAATATTCTGTTTTGTTTTAATCTGATTATCTATCTCTACTTCTTGTCTCTCCAACTCGGTAATGTTTTCTTGCTCTGCTTTAATACTATTTTCTATCTCTACTGCTTCTTGGTTTAGGTTTTTCAGTTTTTCAGAATTTTTTTTCAATTCATCCTCTTTATACTTCAAAACCAATTCTTTCTCCGAGTAAACCCCTTTCTTTTCACTAAGCTCAAATTGCAGGTCTCCGATCCGAGTTCCCGCGTCTTCGATAATGCTCTTTTCTATTTCCTCTAATCTCGCAGTTATACTATCCAAATTTTCTCTGAACTCTTTCTCCTTTTCTTTTAAACTATTTAGCTGTTCATTGTTGGTCTCTATTCTCTTCAGGGCATCTGATAACTCTACTTCAGAGGTTTTTAATTGGTGGAAAACCAGTTTTGCCCGACTGGAATTGATCTCTTCAATAATTTGCTGATACTTGCGCGCGGTTTCTCTTTCTCTACCTAACCTTTCAACTACATTTCTTACCTCGCTGATCTGTGCGAAGTTTTCTCTGAGATTCTGTTCTGCTAACTCTAACTCTTTTTCCGCTTTTTCCTTCTTCTCGTCATAGGAAGCTATTCCCGCTATGTTTTCGAAAAGTCTTCTTCTTTCAAGCGCTCCCATCTGAATAAGCTCAAATATTTCTCCCTGGGGAACCACATTATACCCACTAGGACTTATCCCTGCTATTTCCAGAAGGTCAATTATCTCCGTTCTCGGAACAGTTTTACCATTCAGCTTGTATACACTCTTCCCCGTACGGTCGACCTGTCTGTCGATTATTACGGTATTTGCATCCACCGGGATTCTTCTATCCGAATTATCAAAATATACACTTACACTTGCGTATTTAGCAGGAGTCATTTTGATGTCTTTACTGGGAGTAAAAACTAGTTCCGAAAATATGCTAACTCTCAATGATTTCGAGCTTAAAACTCCGAGTCCAAAACGAATCGCATCCAATAAGTTACTTTTACCGCTACCATTCGGTCCAACTATGGCTGAGAATCCTTTGGATAGGCGGAGCGTCACCTTTTTCTTTCCAAATGATTTGAAGCCTCTGACAACAAATTTTTTTATGTACACCAAGCTAAAAACCCCGCCATCACAGATTCTCTTCAACACTAAACATTAACATTAACTTTCAAGCCATGGTGATCAAGCTTTCAAACAATACAATTATTATTAGATTAATTAATTTATTATCTTTACTCTCCTAGATGACTCGTTTTTACTAACCACTTAAAACCTTTTCCATTAGAAACTAATAATATTTATGTTCATTACAATTGATATGACTCGGATACTGGATTTCTAAAATTATTCGTTACGCTAATTAAAAAGAGAGGATAACCTACTGTTTGAGCGGATTCCCTTTGGAATTGAGCCCAGCGTAAGCTCCATTTTCCCACTTACAAACACATTATTATGGTTTCCACCTAGTTTTTTAGGTTTAAATAGCCTTTTTTTGATTTACTATTTTCGCGGAATACGTCTTGGACATACCTCTTGGCCCTCTCCCATCAGCTCTTATTGCTCAGATTCCCTTATCCTCCACTTTCATGTAAGCTTAAAAAAATCATCAGAACGGAAATTGTAAACCTCTGATTGGATAGAAACCTGATTCGCCTCTTACGACTATACCGATTTATTTTTCTATGGCGTTCCATTTTGTAAAAACTTGAATGTATTAGAAAAAGCAGTTATTCAAAATCATTTGTCACCGCTATATGTAGAAAGGAAGAAAAGGTTGAATTTAAAAAATTATCACTGGTTCACAATTTAATTCTTGACAAAGCTATCTTAAGATCTCTTATTATTAGTCCAAGCGAGGGCGCGGCGTCCTTACCAATTATTGCTAACAGTATAGCTTTCTCTGAGTTCGCTATCACAGCATAGCCATTATCCCCTTCAACATAAGTCGCATTCGCATCTCCTTTTTCAATCGATTTGTTTAGCTCTCTTGCTGAAGCAATTATCACAGCGGCATTCTTAGCGATTTCTGAATGATTCATAGTTGTTATTGTTTGTCCAACAGACACATTTCCCTTCTGGTCAAGCAGTAATATTCCCTCAATCTCAGGAATTTTGTCCATAAGATCAGCTACTATTTTCTCAGTTTCCGATTGGCTCATAGAATCACCACATCAACATTAATATTAGTGCAATTGTTGGCTATAATTCTTAGCCTTCCCAAATCCATTTATAATAAACAAAGTTAAGAATCTTATTTTCTTACTTAAATTTAAGTTTTTTTAATAAAGATATTGCAATAAACAATAAAGCCAAATAATATTCCTTCCCATCATCAAAAATTGCTATTTCCAAGCGAAAATAAGATATCTCCAATATAATATCTTTGATTTAACACGAAAAAATATTTAAAAACCCATCAATACCCTATTAGAAAACATATTTCATCTCTTACTGAAAGGTTTTTAAAAGACAAATGTGTATTTTAATACAAGATGAGGTGTACTCAATGATTACCTCTAAATACTTTCAGAAAACACTACAACAGCTACAAAAACATCCAGGCGTTAAGGGCGTAATCGTAACCAACACAGAAGGTCTTCCCATAAGCTCAACCCTATCAACCGAGAAGACCGAAATAATCTCCGCCCAGATAACGTCGCTAGTTGGAAAAGCTTCAAAAGTCATAACAGAACTAGGCGAAGGTACACTGAACTTCCTTACACTAGACGCGGGAGAAAGCGAACTCCATATAGCACCCGAAGAGGAATACGTTCTAATAGTCCTAAGAACCAAGAACGCCGAACCTCTTCCCCCAAGCAAATAACCAACAGAAAATTTATACACCACCAAAGAGAATAATTAGACATCTAACCTACCATAATTTACCCTCGAGACCTACAGAAATCACCTAAACCGAAAACCAAATATAATAATTAAAAAATGAGATAATATAGAAATAATCTCTTAGCAAAAC
>DXJA01000004.1 GCA_019056875.1 Candidatus Jordarchaeum madagascarense | reverse complement strand
TACCGAGTATAGTGTTTGTTGATGAAATTGATGCTATTGGAGGCAAGAGACTTGAGATTGCCACTAGTGGAGACCGGGAAGTTCAAAGGACCCTAATGCAACTTTTAAGCGTTTTAGATGGATTTGATGTCCGTGGAGATGTTCGGATAATTGCGGCTACAAACCGGCAGGACATCCTAGATTCAGCACTTCTTCGTCCAGGACGTTTTGATCGGATAATTGAATTTCCGATACCTAACGAACTAGAAAGATTCGAGATTTTTAAAATACATACACGGCGGATGAATGTTGATAAAGAAGTTGATTTTAAGAAACTAGTTCCACTGACTGAAAATTGCACTGGAGCAGACATTAAGGCAATTTGTACCGAAGCGGGCATGTTCTCGATCCGCAAGCGTAAAACCAGTGTGAGCCAAAAAGAGTTCGAAGAAGCAGTAGAAAAGGTACTCGGCAAGAAAGTTGCTGGGAAAGATGGCCCATTAGGCATGTATGCTTAAAATTTATTTTTTCTATTAATTGCATTGTATTACTTAATTAATTTTCATTACAGAAAAAATGCCTTGTTTTTCAGGTTAAATTTTAACTAGGATGGATTCTTTTGGTAACGCCCTCTTGGAAAAAGCTAAAGAAACTTTTAGAACCAATTGTTCCTGCCGAACTTTTAGATCTTGTTCCTCGTAGCTGGCAACTTTTAGGAAATATTCTGATTTGTAATATCAAAAAAGAACTTATACCTTACGAACATGAAATTGGAGTTGCGTTTACTAAAATTGAAAAACGAGCAAAAATTGTGGCAAGAAAGCTTACGCCCCCACAAGGAGAAATGCGTATACCCCATCTAAAGATAATAGCTGGCGAAGGAAGTACAGAAACAATCCATAGGGAAAATCACTGCGTTTTTAAACTTGACCCGTTTAAAATACTGTTTTCGCCAGGTAATAGTAATGAACGTTTAAGACTGAGTCAACTAATACAAGATGGTGAGATAGTTATAGATCTTTTTTCGTGTGTCGGACAATTCTCGATTCCGATAGCAGTGCATTCTAAACCATTTAAATTGTATGCAATTGAAATTAATCCTGAGGCATATAGATACTTGGTTACAAATATTTTGTTGAACAGAGTTGCTAATGTGGTTGAGCCGATTTTAGGAAATTGTAAGAATGTGGCGCCAGTAGGAATCGCTGACAGAGTAATCATGGGCGTAATAAATGGAACTGAAAAATATTTAGACACCGCCTTTAATTCCCTTAAAAATAGGGGGGGCATTATACATTACCATGAATCATTTCCAAAGAGACTATTACAAGAAAAATTAGAGAAGATAGAAAAGAAGGCGGAACAGAAATCTTTTAAGATTAAATTCTTGAACTTTAAAAGAGTTAAAAAATACGCTCCAAGCATTGACCATATAGTAATGGATATAGAAGTTAGCAAATAGGATGTAACTCGATTGAAAAAAATTGAGGCGGATTATCAGACACTTAGAAAAATACGAAGTATTGCAGATTACCAATTTTTCCCTAGCATAGGAGATAAACTATTTCCTAGGGAAGTTACCATATCGTATTCACAAAAAACAGGCAAAATTAGATTCGTGTATCTCAATGATGATTTGTTAGCAACTATTCGTTCAAATGATGGAAAGATAGCCCTCCATCTAAAAGGAGCAGAAAGAATATTAGAAAACACTAAAAAACCGAAATTAAGAATAGTAATATTGAAAGACATAGTTCCTTTCATAGTACAAGGACGTAACGTATTTGCCAAACACATTTTAGAGGTAGATCCGAATATAAGACCAAACGATGAGGTAATAGTTGTGGATTCTGACGACAAGTTAATAGCGGTTGGCAAAGCAGTTCTCAGCGCAAATGAAATGCTTGCATTTCAAACCGGTGTAGCAGTTAAAATAAGAATCAGTAAGAGTACAAATCAGAGCTTAAACCCGCAAAATGTTTAAGAAGTAATTGTAAAGTAGATTTTAGAAGGAGGTCTACAAATGCGTCGTGTAAACCCACGACAAATGAAAAAAGCAATGCAACAAATGGGAATAAAACCTGTAGAAATAAACGCAACTGAAGTAATAATAAAGGGGACTAACAAGGACATTATTATAAGCAACCCCCAAGTTACTCGAATGGAGATTGCAAAACAAACTGTCTTCCAGATTACTGGAAATGTTGAAGAGAGAGAACCACAGGAAAAGGAAGAGAAAGAAATCCCACCAGCGGATATACAACTAGTAGTTCAACAGACCGGTGTATCAGAGGAAGAAGCAAAGCAAGCACTTATAGAAGCAGATGGAAATTTAGCTAAGGCAATACTATTGGTCAAAAAATAACAGTTTACCTTTATTATCTTCCAAAAATCAACTCTTAGGCATCTTTTGGAAGGACGCTTAATCATACCAATTATTGAGAGTTGTTTACGGAGCGATAATGAAGCATTCACTCGGATTTTGCAGCCAAAATTGATTTTATTCTTTTCATCCTGAACAAATCTTCTCGTTCTCTCTCCTCTAAATGTAATTCAATGAAAAGAATAGTGTTTGTAAGCCGCGGAATGATTACATATTTCAGGGCATTAACACGCCTTTTAGTTTTCTCTATTTCCTCCGCCAAACGTTTAACTGCCGCCTCGGTTTCTGCTAACCGAATTATCGCCTTTAAAGCATCCCTAAATTTTTCAACCGCTTCATCCAGTTTTGCAGACGTATCAGTAAACCCATATGAAGAAATCAAGGTAGATTCAGATTTTTCTTCCACCCGCAAAAGTGGAACACGAACACCCATAACATTTCTAGTACTAACATCCAATTCTAAAATTGGGGGAATACCTATTGCCACTTCCTCCACCTTTAAAGGACCCATTATCATTTTAGTTATAGCTAACGCATCATATGCTCCTTTAAGCGCCTCAACCACATCACTTCTCAACTTTCGAACATCTTCCAGAATATCAAAAAACTCCATTATCAAAGCGTCTCTCTTCTCTTTTAATAAATCATGCCCCTTTTCCGCAAGATTCTTTCTTTTCTTCAACATCAAAAGTTCCATTCGCGTAGGATGTATACCGGGAATTATACCACTTGACAAGTCTCAACCTCCGGCCAATTCACAAGCCTTAAACAATTTGGCTCATCAACAATCAGGCATATTAAGATTCAAAAAACGATAATCGAATATCACACTTAACCTTTTCTATTTGTCAAAATCAACACCCCAAAAAAAATAAAAAAGTATCAAAAAAAGTTAAAAACAAGTACTCAACTAAAAAAGATGGATAACATTACAAAAAACGCAGAGGTAGCCAAGCGGTAAGGCGCTGACCAGAGAAGCCCGTGTTCTCTGGACGCATGCCTGCTAAGCCAGTTCTCCAATGGAGGACATGGGTTCAATATGGTCTTAAGAGTCTTGGATCAGGAATATCCCATCCTCTGCGCCATTTTATCCTTTTTTGACCATGCATGTTAGTTATAGTTTCCAAATTTGGTATTCAATATTTTTTATTTAAAATTTTGCTATTATGAATAATATTTTGCTAGTTTAGTATTTTAGGTAGTTATACCGCTGGTTCTCCAATTTTCTTTAGCGCCTCCTCTGCCTTTCGTTGAACACTTCGTTTTTCGTCTTTTAGTGCTTTTATTAGGGGTTTCACCGCTCTCCTGTCTCTTATTTCTCCGAGTGCCCATGCTGCTCCTTCTCGAACATCGTAGTTCTCATCTCTTAGTGCCTGAATGAGCAGCTCTACTGCGGGGGCGCCTATTTTCCCGAGTGCCTCTGTTGCATTCCATTGGACACCCAAATTTTTGTCTCTTAGTGCTTGGATGAGTGGTTCTACCGCTCTTTCATCCCTTATGTGTCCAAGGGTTCGTGCTGCCCGTGCTCGACGATAGAAGTTAGCATCTTTTAGTGTTTTTATTAGGGGTTCTACTGCGGGTTTTCCAATTTTTGCCAGTGCTTCTTCTGCTGCTTTTTGAATATCTTGTAGGGGGTCTCCTAGTTTTTGTATTAGTGGTTCCACTGCTTTGGCGTTTCCTATTTCTCCGAGGGCGTGTGCTGCGTTGACCTGTACGTTGCGTCTAGTAATGGTTTCTAGCGTGTGTTTCATGGGTTCTGCGATTTTTTCTCTCATGCGTTTGGTTTTGGTCCATTTTTGAATTTCGGCCCACTCGCTTTTCCACCAGAGCGTGTCGCGTTCGTTGAGTTGTTGGATGATTGGTTCAACTGCTCTCGGGTCTCCTATTTTGCCGAGTGCGCTTATGGTACAGATTTGAACGTAGCCGTTGGAGTCGCTGTCTTCTTTTAGTGTCTGTATTAGTGGTTCCACTGCTTTGGGGTCGCCGATGTTTCCTAAGGCTTCCGCTGCCCTTCCCCGGACTCCCTTGTTTTCGTCTTTTAGTGCCCGTATGAGGGGTTCTACTGCGGGGGGGCCCATTTTTCCGAGGGCTTCTTTTGCATTTCGTCGAACTTCCCAGTTTTCGTCTCTTAGTGTTTGGATGAGTGGTTCTACTGCTCTCTCTTCCCCGGTTTCTCCTAGGGTTTCTGCTGCCTGCATTCTAGTTTGGGGGTTTGTGTCGTTTAAGTCTTTTATGAGTTTTTCTAAATCTTGTTTCTTTTCCGCTGCTGCCGAATCTGAGTTGTGGGGATCAGAATACACCATTCTCCGCCCTTTAACCATATTATTACAAGTAAATATAAAGTCCTATCGTTTTTCAGATTATTGTTAGGTACGCTATAGTTTATTGTGGTGATGGCTACGGTTGTTAATGTTTCTATCAGCCCTGCAACTCCGAGGGAGATTCTCGCCAGAGCGGCGACGAGGAGGAGGTAGCTCCGCCTCCCACCGAGAAGGCTCCAAACATTTTCTATGTGGTTGTTAGTTCGAAGTAATCTTAAGAGTCTTGGATTAAGAATATCCCGTCCTCTGCGCCATTTTACCCTTTTTTGACCACGAATTGTAAGCATAATTTCTAAAATTAACATTTCATATTTTTTAT
>DXJA01000394.1 GCA_019056875.1 Candidatus Jordarchaeum madagascarense | reverse complement strand
CTTGAAATTTATAAAAATATAAGTAAGGGTGCGGAAAGTGAGATATAAAATATAAAATAAAAATAAAATCAGAAATACAGAAATAGAACAAATAAAAACCCATGTTTATTTAACTTACGACTATTATACGTGAACGTTTTTATGGTAAATTTTATTAACGTACTGACCTGATTATTTTCTGGATTCGGAAACATTCGCCCCCGCTAATGAGACATAATTAAAATCACGGTAAAACTGGAAAACATCGATTTTGAGGAAAGTTTTCAAATCCATGAAGGAGGATAGCAAAAATTATGACAAGTCAAGAAAGTGAAGCCACAAGCAGAAGAAGCGACAAGATTAACCTAACCAAAACCGATAAATCCTTCATAAAAAGCTTGGAAAATCTGCCCGGCGGAGAAGCCCTAAAATTATGCTATCAATGCGGATCATGCATCTCCAGTTGCCCTGTGGCGCAGTTTCTAAGCGAGTATAAACCGGCCCAGATCGTTAGAATGGCTGTTTACGGTTTAAAGGATGAATTATTCGCGAGCAGAAACATATGGCTATGTAGTACATGTTACGCTTGTCTCGAAAGATGCCCAGAGGGAGTAAGGCCAGCGGACATAATTAGAGCCATAGCTAACCTTGCCTTCAAGGAGGGCATAGTACACATTGCTTTCAAGGAATCCGCTACAAATATTGTAAACACTGGTAAAATGTTTGAGGTACCAGAAATAAGAAAAAAGAAAAGGGAGAAGGTAGGTTTACCAAAGCTTCCAGAAGTAAACATTGATGAAGTTCAAAAGCTTCTGAAAAGCACCGGATTAGAGGAACGTTTGTCCAACGTAAAAAAAGTAATTGAAAGTTCCGAAGAGAAAAAAAGTGAATAGCAATTTTTAATAAACTACTGAGGTAAAAGAAATGAAATACGCTTTTTTCCCAGGATGCTTATCACCTTCACGTATACCAAGCTATGAACTCGCAACTAGAAAGATTGCGGAAAAATTGGGTATAGAACTCGTCGATTTAGAGGGAGCTAATTGCTGCGGCTACTACCTCATGGCTTTAGACCATCTTTCCGCTTTGGCCTTGGGTATAAGAGATCTCTCTCTAGCCGAAAGCCTAGGATTAGACATTTTAACCATATGTACAGGTTGCTTTAGCACCCTTAGAGAAACAAATGATATCTTTAGGGAGAATAAAGAGGAAAGAGCCAAATTAAATAAACTCATGAAAAATATTGGAAAAGAATACAAGGGAAAGGTAGAGGTAAAACACTTAGCCAAAGTGCTACTAGAAGATATCGGATTGGACAAAATTAGAGAGAGTATTGTACGTCCACTTGAGGGATTAAAGGTGGCTATTCATCCGGGCTGTCATCTGGTTAGACCCTCGGATCATCTTCATTTTGGTAACCCAGAGGATCCGGGTGTGTTAAGGGATTTGATAAAGGTTACCGGTGCTGAGGTAATAGAGTATCCTGATGAAATGGCGTGTTGCGGATATGTTATCTATGGTGTTGATAGAGAAGCCTCATTAAAAATAGCGGGAGAGAAACTAAGGGCGATAAAGTCGTCAGACGCGGACGTAATAATTACCTTCTGCGGTTTTTGCACCCTTATGTTTGACAGAAATCAGCCAATAATTGAAAAATTTCTCAGCGAAAAATACGATATCCCTGTCTTATTATACCCACAGCTACTAGGCTTAGCTCTAGGTCTTGGACCAGAAGAACTCGGAATCGATGAAAACAGAGTAAAACCAAATATGGTACTCGAAATGTTAAAGGAGGGAGCGTAATGGTCTCAGCTTCAGAATCTTCTATGGCGGATGTTGTAAAATACTGCTACCAGTGTGGAAAATGTGTAGGGATCATAGAAAAAATAAGGAAGTTAGAACGTTAGATTGGCGGTACTACCTTTGGTGGAGGTAAGAACCTCAATTTCTTGTTTCTGTCCCACTCCTGTAGCCATTCATCCATCTCTCTAAGAATACCTTGAATATGCTTGTATTGGTTCAGCCTTTCCTAGTTCCTAATAAAGCCTTTACAAAGGGTCTTTCAGACTCGTAGACCCAGGAAATAAAGTGTGGATACTGTCAAAAGAAAATGTAGCCAAACTCGGAAAAAATCATAAAAATTATTGCCAAAAGATGGGAAAAGAAGTCAAATATACACTTTACTCGGAGATAGAGGATAATCCGGATTTTGAGGAAATTGTTGAGATTATAAATGAAAACATGTCAAAAAAATTGAAGAAGAAATGGATTGAACTAGAAAAAAGGGAATCATAACTGAGCCACCTAAACCTACTATTATTTACTTTGGAAAGAAGCAGGTGTTAAGTGTTCAATGGGCGCTTGGGTGGTTTGAACCTTAAGGGAGGATGTTTAGATGGACGATATTGAGAGAATGGTTAGAACCATATTCCACCAACATGGGCGAACACTCAAAATCCCTCTAGAAGCAGAAGAAAAAATGTGCTATGACTACGAGGAAGATTACATCATACAGAAATTGTTATACCGATACGAAATAAGAGAGCAAATAATGAAAAAAGGATACACTCACGAACAGGCAGAAAACATGATAAGCGAAAGCGTACTGCGAGGAATAATAGACCTAAAAAGCATAGACCCTGACGGTCTCAGTAACAGAGACAAGAATAAATACGTAATGGCAAACGAGGAATACTGGGTTAAAGAGGAATTTTATCGCTTAAGGGATAGAGTTATTGAGGGCTTCATGGAGTCAGAGGTCAAGGACTATGTTTTAGAGTTTCAGTTCGGCTGGGAAGATGAGGATGAGGAGAAGCTGAGAGAGGTCTACGCCGAACACAATAAGAAAGAACTAAGCAAAAACCAACTCATAAAAGGACTAGTGGAGAAGGGCTACACTGAGAAACAGGCTGAAAAACTCCTAGAGAGATACACCACAATCGAAATTGGAGAAGAGGAGAAGAAGGATTGGGATGAAGCCGAAAAACTCTTCAAAAGACCGGAGTACAAGCCGCTAAAACACTACGAAAACAAGAGAATCGTGAAGCTAAAGAACAAAGACAAAAGCATCTTTGAGATAAAAAACGAAGACTTCATCATCATAGATATATCTGTCTGCTAACGAGATAATGCAACTCGAAGAATGGGAACTTAAAGAGTACGAAGATATAAACTATCTAAGACGTAGCAGAAACTACATTTACGGAACAAAAAAAGTTCCCTTCAGTGCGATCAGAAAAATACTAAGAGAAGCAGAAAAACAGGGGAGAAGAACCCTAACTCAAAGCGAACTAACACAGAAAATAATCGAAGAATGCAACGCCACTGAAGAAGAAGCAAAAACGGCAATACACGGAGTAGAACTAACATTCAAAATAAAACGATTGACTCCCACGCTCCAGAAAGTATGGAACCTGAAACCAGTCAAAGGAGTGGAATACTACTGGTCAGGAACAACCAATGGATACCCTCCATTTACACTCCAAGATAGGGTGTTTAACCCCATAAAAAGGGTCTTCACAGAAGCCGAGGAAATGGGAAAAGAAGTATTAACACGCGAAGAACTCACACAAAAGGCCTTTGAACACTACCAGAAGTACAAGCGGAGCTACAGGTCAATACCACTAAGAATAATAGAAAGAGAATTCATAGAACAAAGAATAGATGACGCGGAAAAACTGCTCCTAATAACTGTCACCAGAGAGAACAGTGAGGCAACAGTGAGGCAAAATAGGCTCAACGATCAAATACTAAAACAACCAAAAACGAAAATAAGTAAATAAACACATCAACTAACCTAAAAACAAGCTCGATATGCAAACACCACACTGATAGCAAAGTCTCAAAGCTTCCCCACCGGGCAGCTTTTCCAACTCTTTTATAAAAGACTGGTCAGCTTGGCTTACATCAATCTTTTCACTAACATCAATATCAGCCTCACTTTCTGGGCTAGCACTCGTCATTGTTCGTCATCTCCTTTTTTAAAACTTCTTTTTTCCCATTCTTGTTTCTAAACTCTTTAAATAAGCCTAAACGGCGGGGGCGAATGGTTTCGAATCCAGAAATCTAACAAACTATTTCTTTAATAAAATTTACCGTGAAAGTGTTCTTATTTAACAGGAAAAGTTTATCTTAATCGAAAAAACTGCTCTAGAACTTCTTTATGGACGTTTGGGGATGTAAAAAACTTCAAATGTGTTTTTAGGGGCTCATATGTATAAAGAGCGAAATTTTTGTTAAATTACCCAAATCTAATACGCGTTATAATACGGCTATTATGGAGGTTTTAGAGTGAATAGAGTTGCTAAAACTATTTTCATTTTTATACTACTGTTTTTCCTAGTGTACTTTCTTCCCGAAGTGCTTCCTTTATGGGAATTCTGGGATCTAATCGTACAAGCTCCCTTTGTAGCATTATCGGCTATGGTTTTCTACAAGGTTATTTTCGCTGAGAAGCCCAAGGAAATCTCAGATAGGAAAATGCTACTGCTTCAGGCATTTATGGTATTATCCTTCTTCATCTTCTTTGAAGGTCACGGCATGCATTTTACCGCAAACAGTGTAGAAGTGCTTGTCGCGGAAAACATTCCCTTTATTTATTTGGCCTCTTTGACATTTCCAATGAGTAACATTCCGGCACAGATATATTTCTGGACACTCTATCCCAAAATATACTATTTTGATGAAATGCTTGGACACCAATTATCTTACACAGGTTTCTTTCTCTTACTAGTCTCCGGCATAGTCCTTGAAATCTGGACTGGAGAGCACAAACCTCTAAAGAAAGTTGACTATGCTGCAATTATTGTTGCCGCAAGCATTGCAGGGTTGCTGGTGGTTCAAGCGGTTATTGAAGGACAATTCGTGCCCCAAACACTAATACTCTCAATAGGTATTATAATCGGTTTTCCTTTGGCCACTAGGGGTAGAGTTTCTTTAAAAGAATCGCCTTTTGCTCTCTTCGTAGTCCTCACGGTGATTCTACTATTAGTTGGTATACTTCTCTACGGATTAACAACAGATCCACTCTACGCCGCATTTGTAGGTCCTTGGCCACAACCCTCAGAGGCTAAAAGACTATTAAACCAGTTTCTGGTCTTCAATTTCTGGGACGAATTTAAATGGCTACTACTGCTACAATAAAAATCCTACATTGAAAACTAAGCCTTCAAACATTGCTCTTCCTTATTTTTTTACTCACATATTAATTAATAACAAATACGTTATTACAACCGTTGCCCGAAACTTACCCATCCTGGGACGTTTCCTTAGTGGTGTTCGGTTCCTGCTTCATAGGGGAGCACTTGCACCCCTAAAGGGGCATG
>DXJA01000042.1 GCA_019056875.1 Candidatus Jordarchaeum madagascarense | reverse complement strand
TATTTTTGGGTTTTACTAATTTTTTTCGATAATATTAAAAATATATTAAACTTTTTGATAGTAGATAAATAAAACTATCCCAGGATAAAATTCTTTTTAAAAAGTAGAAATCTCAATTTAGAGTTTTATTTAGAAAATTATATATTTTCCCAAACCTCGGTTTTAACATTAACATATTCCAAGATTTTTGAATCAAACTTTTCCAAGGGAGAAACAGAAAATTGCACCAAGAATTAGAGGGTAAGATTCAACAATTGGTGGAACTACTGAGAAAATCCAGCAAATGCGTAGCATTAACGGGAGCCGGGGTCTCCACGGAGAGTGGCATCCCAGATTTCAGAGGACCAGACGGGACCTGGAAAAAGTACGACCCCGAGTTATCAACCGCCAGCAGCTTTGTGTTAAAACCCCACCAGTTCTGGTTCCTCGCCATGCAATTCGCCGGACCCCTCATGCGGGCAGAACCAAATCTCGCGCACCAGGCCATGGCAGAGCTCGAAAAACTGGGGCACATAACCTGCGTAATTACCCAAAACATCGATGGCCTACACCAGAAAGGAGGCAGCCAAAACGTAATAGAGCTACACGGAACCGCTTGGAGAGCAGTGTGCATAAATTGTGGAAAAAAATTCTCATGGCAATACGTCATGGATCAAATGGTACCCATGTGCTCCCCAGTACCCAGATGCATGTGGTGCGGCTACATACTCAAACCTGATGCAACACTATTTTTTGAAGAAATCCCCCAACAACTCTACCAACAATGCCTAGATGAACTCAACCCTTGCGACCTACTAATCGTGGTGGGCTCAACACTCCTTGTGGAACCCTCAGGAAGCTTCCCAGAAATGATCAAAAAACAGGGAGGAAAAACAGCCATAATTAACCTCGAAGAAACATGGTTCGACGAAAACGCAGACATTGTAATAAATGGAAAAGCCTCAGAAATACTAACAAAAATACTCCAAGAAATTAAAAAGTAGACTAAAACAAGAAACATACAACAGTAAAAAATTCACAGATTTTTTATGTAAATAAATTCAAGCCGGTATAAACTCAATTCACAAAATAAAGCAATAAAACTAAATAAAAAATAAAAAAGGTCTCTTCAACGCGCTTTCTGCAAATCATAGTCATAATTTAGAAATATTCTAACCAAACCCATTAAATTCGATAATTATTATTTACTTCCATTCCAGACACTTATATCTCACCTAATGGAGTTCCACAAAAACCATTGACTAAACAGCATGAACAGTAGAACTGGTAAAAAAACAAAGTTGAAAGTCAACAAGCCAATAGATAAAATCCCTGACAGGCTAAACAGGTATAAGACAAGAACAATGAATATAAGGAAATAACTTGTGAACAACAAGAAAATTGCCGCCCGCTCTTTTATTGAACCATTCTTGATTATTTGGCGTATTCTGTTTTTCGCCTCGCCATAGGTCTTGTACCGATTGGAAGGAGGCAGCTTCCAGCCTCTAAAAGTGGTTAGTAATGTTCTAAACTCCGCCTCTTTCGTCAGACGAAAAAGAAGAAAGTTAAATAGCCCTATAATCAAATACGGTATAAAAGGTATAAAAAACAACATCAATAATACAAACTCGATTGTGGTATTAATCTTGAGCAAAACTATTGAGTTCAAGGTAAATGATGTGGTGTCTAAAAGTCCTATAAAAAAATTTTTGACTTCAAGATGCCATACTAGCCCGAGGGCGTTTGGAAATCCAAAGGGCGTGTTAAAAAAAGTAGGAATACAGCCTATGGGTATTTCAAATAGGATTGGAAACGCCATCCAAAAATAAATTAAAAGAACAGAAATACAAAACGTCCCAATCGGGGCCAATATCACTACATTTCTCCTGTACGCCCTCTGCAAATCCAAGTCATCACCAAGAAGCAATTTAACAAATCCCCATTTCTTATAGACCTCATCCTACATAATAATATTTTTTGTATTTAACGTAGAGAAGAACCCCTATCAACATAAGAAGTGATACTATAAAAAGGGGTAAAATAAGCCGGTACAGCCAGAATGCCCAATTTTCTGATACTGATTGTACCATGGGAAAAATCATACAATAATTCATTGCAAATCTAAAATCGCTTGTTAAATAGTAGCTATAGCCGTTAAACAGGTTATAACTGGTGTAGGTGCCAAAATCTGAAAGGAACCTAGAAAAATCTCGTATAAAGTATAACCCGCTGAGCAATAACCAAACAAACCCTATGCCAAAAACTATGTTTAATTTCTTGCTTACATAAGGCGGGGTTTTCCAGTATATTTTCTTCCGATATTTTATGATTCCGAATACGAATACTCCAATTATTGACACCATTAACATTATAGAAAAAAGGAGTTTTCCCCCAGTTTCTCCATACAATATGTAGTTTATCAACTGGTTTCCATAAAGCAGGTTTGAAACATAAATCAATAAAACTATAACTGTTAAAAATACGATGCCAAAAAACAAGTTGAATACCGTGTAATAAATAAAATATTTTTCCAACTTCTCCTTCTGATCGGTTTTATCCTGGATTTCATCACTAAAGCCCATTTTACAGTTCACCTCCCAGATGTGATTTTATCATTTATAACCATAAATAAATTTTACCGAGAAAATGAGAAGCAGTTGGTTTGATTAAATTAGTTTAAAAAAAATAAAGAGGAGATGTTTGAGCTTATCCCATGAGAATGTCCTTGTACTGGTCTTTGAGAACTTTCTTGTTAAACTTGCCAACACTGGTCTTAGGCAAGCTGTCAACTAATACGACCTTGTCTGGAAGCCACCACTTGGGCACTTTCTCTGGATATTTTTTGAAGTGTTCGAGGAGTTCTTCTTCTTTGACTTTGCCTTTGAAGTCGGGTTTGGGTACTACTAGGACTAGTGGTCTTTCGTCCCATTTTTCGTGTCGGACTCCGATGACGCATGCTTCCATGACGGCGGGGTGCAGGCTGGCGATGTCTTCTAGGGTTAGGGTGGATATCCATTCGCCGCCACTCTTTATGACATCCTTGGTTCTGTCCCTTATGTGGATGTATCCTTCTTCGTCTATGGTTGAGATGTCTCCGGTGTGCATCCATCCGCCTTCCCATAGTTCTTTGGTTTTTTGGGGATCCTTGTAGTATTCCATGGTGAGCCAGGGTGCTCTTACCACGATTTCGCCCATGGTTTCATTGTCTGGTGGAACATCTTTCATGTCTTCGTCTACCACCCTCAAATGAACCAGTGGCACTGCTATTCCGGCGGTGATCCATCTGGATATTTTTTCATCCTTGGGCAGGTCTTTTTGCTCTGGTCTTATGAAGGCTTCGGTGAGTAGTGGGAAGCTTTCGGTTAGACCGTACGCGGCGAATATTTTCATTCCGTATTCCCATCCTTGTTCTGCCAGGCCTCTGGGTAGTGCTGATCCCCCGATGAAGGCTTTGAATCCTTTTAGTTGGGGTATGGCTTCTTTGAAGTTTGGTGCCCACATCATGAGTACTAGTAGGGTGGGTACGAATGCCGATACTGTGCAACCCTCTTTTACTACTAGGTCTACCATCATGGGGGGTTCATATCTGCCTGGTAGTACTTGTTTCATTCCGAAGAGTGCACAGGAATAGGGTAGTCCCCAGGCGTGTGCATGGAATAGCGGTGTTATGTGTAGTAGTACGTCCTCGTTGGTGATTCCCCAGTAGTTTCCAGAGGCGGCAGATTGAACTAGGCTGTGTAGGACACCTGCCCTCTGTGAGAATACGCAGCCTTTTGGTAGGCCGGTGGTTCCGGTGGTGTAGCACATGGTGGCTATGGTGTTTTCGTCTAGGTCAGGGTACTCGTAGTCGGCTGACGCGGATTCGTGTAGTTCGTTGTAGTTGTGTATGGGTTCCAGTTTGGTGTCCGGGATTTCTTTGGTGTCGTTTATCACTATGTAGTGTTCTACGCTTTTGAGTTTGGGTGCTATGGCTTCGATTAGGGCTAGGAAGTCTTGGTTGAAGAGGAGAACTTTGTCTTGTGCATGGTTTACCACATATTGAGCTTCGTCGATTGAGAGTCTGGGGTTTCCCTCGTGTAGTACTGCTCCCATGCAGGGAACGCTCCAGTAGAGGTCGAAGAACTGGTAGGTGTTCCAGTCGAAGCATATTACTTTGTCTCCCTTTTTTACCCCTAGTTCTTCTATCATGTTTGAGCCTTTTCTTGCCCTCTCGTCCATCTCCTTATAGGTGAATCTGAGAGTGTCACGGTACACTATTTCAGCTTTTGGATATATTTTCGAACAGTTCTCTAAGATGTGTTTATACAATAATGGATACTTGTATGCCACAAAACCACTCCCAATTTTTAGAATTTTTTATGGATTTTAATTGATAAACCCATATATTAAATTGTCTATCGATCGGCAAGTGAAAGCTGTAGGGGAGTTATGAGCCATTTTTTTGAAGGATTATACGTTAGAGGGAGTAACTTGAAGAGTATAACTCATAAATAAAAGGGTGAAAAGAGATTATTAATCTGGATTTTTGGTTTATGCCAGAGAATTGATTTGTCTTTGAGTGGTGGCTTTAGTAAAAAGTTGATTA
>DXJA01000393.1 GCA_019056875.1 Candidatus Jordarchaeum madagascarense | reverse complement strand
CCTCATAGATTGCTCCCCCGTTAGTTTCGTTTCTTAATATATAATTTACTTCAATTATTTTTTGAAATATAACCATCCTTCTAAAACCTAACTCATAACTACCCGATGGAACACTTGGAGTAATATTAATGTTAAAACTCGGAGTAAACCCTTTCTCCCCAATTTTATGAACTATTTCTTCTATGTGTTGAAAAGGGGTGAGTTTCCCAGCAAAGTCTATTACAAGCTCTTCTAATCCAAAGCCTCCATCTTCCCGCGATGATAAGCAGTCAACTGCTTCATCAATCTCTTCATTAAAACTGATATAGGCAGTAGCAGAATCCGAATCCTGGGTCGCCATTGTTGCTGGAACACGCATACACAAACACCCTTTAACCTCTCAGATTCCCAACATTTTGTAAATCTTCCTAATTAATTATTAGGGAACATCAATAAAAAAATTTAACCGCAAAGAAAATAGTTGAAATATTTTAATATAATACGGTTTAATAATCAAAATTATAACAAAAGCTAAAATAAATTCTTAATATTATTAATTTGTTCTTCCTTTCATAAGATTTCTGTTTGCAAATTGACTTGAAAATGGTGTAATTTTATGTCCGGGGTTCTTATAAGGGAGTACAAAGTTGAGGACGGGGATGACGTAGAAGAGCTTTTTCGTTTCCATACTGGTAAACATCTTAGGAAAGCTACCTCCCTTTTTTACAAAAAAGAATTGGATGGAAAGCCGCTAGATAACGTTGTTGCCGTTGTGGCCGTAGTTAATGACCGAGTTGTTGGCTTCAGTGGTGTTCAGATGGTCGATGACAAGGAAATTAATTATCCTGCTACAATAGTTCATAGTGATTTCAGAAATAGGGGAATTGGTAAGATGCTTATGAGGAAAAAATTGGAAATAGCTGTGGAGCGAGGATTGAGGGAGTACACTTCAATTGTGGGGGCGGAAAATATAGCCTCCCGCAAAATGTTGGAGAGTATGGGCAATTTTTTGATTTCAGACCAAGGAGAATATGAAAAAAATAAGAGGTGGGTAAAATACACGAAAAAAATCACCTAAACCTACTTTTCAAAAACTTGAAACTTGCGGAAAGGTGTTTTAGGGTTAATTTAAAAAGGAAATACAAATAACTATTCCGAGGGTAATGATAAACTATTAAATAGCTAAACAGGAAGGTCACTGAATTGGGTGAGAAAGTGGAATCTTCCAGACTTCTTAGTGAAGGTAAAGAGCTCATTAACAAGGGAGATTACGAACTAGCAGAAAAAAAATTCCAAGAAGCATTAAAACAATTTACAAAAGATAATGATACTAAGGGTATAGCCGAATCAGAGACTTATCTCGGAATAGGGTTACAATACCAAAACAAACTAAACAAAGCAAAGGAACATTTTGAGAGAGCTCTCAAGCTTCACGAAGAATTAGATTACAAACCTGGAATTTCCCGAAACTACACGAACCTAGGAAATCTAAGCCTATTGATAGATAAGGACTTTGAAAAATCTATTGACCTTCATCAAAAGGCTCTTGAAATAGCGAGAAAAGCCCGGGACCTTCCGGGAGAGTCTAGAGCTCTCACAAATATCGGCTACGTAAAATTCAGACAACAAAAGCTAGAAGAAGCTTTAACTGACCTTGAAGAGGCTCTAAAACTGGCCAATAAAGCCGATTACGAGAACACCAAGGCTACCGCACTTTCCAACATAGGTATAATTCTGTTTACTATGGGAAGATACAACGATGCTCTTGAAAAACATAAAGAAGTCGCAGAGATATTCGAAAAATGGGGGAATAAAAAAAGATTAGCAATAGAGCACAGGCAGATGGGATTAATCCTTGAAAAATTGAAGCAATACGATGAAGCAACCGAACACTACAAACTCTCAAAAAAACTTTATGATGAAATCGGACATAAAAGAGAGAAGAAAATGATGAAATCAATGTTAGAAACTTCGAAGGCGCGTAAGAGAAATTGTCCCTCATGCGGGGCAATCATCATGGTGCCCGAGTTAGACTACTGCCCCATTTGCGACAAGAATTTAAAAACAGAAACTAAAAAATAACCGCTCCCTCACTATAAATGAATTATTTGGAAAAAATAAATAATCCAAAAGATTTCAAAAAATATTCATTACATAAATTTTATTAAAAAATAAGAGTGTTTAGCAGATTGTTTTATAATTGATAACAGGGAAGGATTATGGTAATGTGTGCTTCCAATACCGGTCCCAAAACCCCATTAATTGCTGTAGATGCAATAATAGTAAAGGATGATTGTGTAGTATTAATAAAGCGAAAGAACCCTCCTTTTAAGGATTATTATGCTCTTCCGGGGGGTTTCGTAGAAATTGGAGAGTATGTCGAGGAAGCGGTGGTAAGGGAGGCAAGAGAAGAGACCGGATTGGAAGTGCAGGTAGAACGTTTCTCGGGCATTTACGACGATCCAAAGCGTGACCCTAGAGGGCATGTTATCAGTATAGCCTACATTTGCAGGGTTACAGGTGGTGAACTTAGGGCCGACTCAGACGCCAAGGATGTAAATTGTGTACCTATGAAAGAAATCAAAAAAGTAAAATTGGCATTTGACCACGCAAAAATACTTGAGGAAGCAGGGATACTCTGAGAGCTTTGCGAGTAACTTATTTTATTATCAGTTAGTGAGTTGATTTTACATCTTTATTTTTTGACTCTGTAAATTAACATATAGGGAAGTCCCTGATAATAAATCACCAATGGGTCTTCATACAAATCACTGGTTTG
>DXJA01000392.1 GCA_019056875.1 Candidatus Jordarchaeum madagascarense | reverse complement strand
TTTATTTCAATATTGTAGATCTGTTTAAACATTTATAGCGTCTCATGTTTCAGGGTATAAAGTTATTATGCGAAATATTGTTATTTACGCATAATTTTATGTAGATTTCATAAAAAATCATGTATAAAAATTCAAATTGTACCTCTTATTTTGCGATTTTCCCAAAATTGAGCAAAAGATTTAAAATAGTGATTTGGCGCCATTCTATTAGTGAGCTACGATGACAATGGCAGAAGTGTGGACGTGTAAAATGGAATTAGAACCTCAAACTAAAAAAATGCAAGCAGTTGCATTAAAAAAGGAACTCAGGAAGATGGGGTTGACTAATGCTCAACAGGTAAAAGAAATGTGGGAAGACTGCATATCAAAAACTCCTGCCCTAAACGGGAACTTCGACTTCAATGTAACGGTGAAGTTCCTGAACGTGTATTGTGTAGCGGACATAGAGCTAACACCTAAACACTAAACTCCCATTTTTTCCAGGATTCCTACAGATTTTGGGTGAAGGGTAATCCTTCTAAAGCACTCCATCCCCTTTAAAAAAAGATAAAAGCAGAGCTATTTTTAGTATTCCATGAATCTCTCAATTGGAGTGCTGAGTGATTTCAATGATTAAACTTGTTATTTTTGATGCTGATGAAACTCTATGGGCTTCTTATGGATACTGGGTGAGCCTCCTTGTCCCTCCCCTAAAAAGAATTAATGATAGTGAGATTGTGGACTCAGAAGGGAAAAAAATAACCCTGTTCAATGGTCTCCGGGAACTATTGAAAACCCTTAAAGATCGTGGAATTCTAATCTCACTGGTTAGTTTGAATGACAGTGAACCGAACCGGGTAATGGAATGTTTGGAAATTTTTGGATTGGATCATTATTTTACTTACCCCCAAATTAATTGGGGTGATAAGGGCCAAAACATCAAAAGGGTTTTAGAACTTTTGCAGAAAAATGATGGAAAAATAGTCAATTGTGATGAAGTAATCTTTGTTGATGACCACATGTCCAACATAAATAAGGCAACCAAAGTATGCCCCGGAATAGTCGCTCTTCATATCGGTAGCGATATCTCAAAAGTTACGGAAATAATCAACTTTTTATAGAAAATTTTAATCGACCTTGAACCGGCAAGTCTAATTTCCGATAGATTTAATTTTTTTATTTGCAGGCCAATTCCCCCCCGACTTTTTTGGCGAAAACTTAATATGCTTTTATTTTTAGATGCTTCTCTGTCCTTAATTGAAGGCTTTTTAAACACTTATTCACGCTTCTACCCATGATAAAAATCAAGGGAAGTTAAAGGTAATGGGACCACTTGATGGTATAAAGGTTTTAGACCTAACCCGTCTTTTACCCGGAGATTATTGCACCTTGCTTCTTGCCGATCTTGGAGCAGATGTGCTCAAGGTTGAAGACCCCTTTCTTGGGGACTATGTTCGATGGTACCCACCAAAAATTGGACAGGAAAGTGCAATGCACCACCTTCTAAACCGAAATAAGAAGAGCATTTCAATTAATCTCAAAACGGACAAGGGAAGGGGAATCCTTTACAAACTAGTCGAAGGGTATGATGTTCTTATAGAGGGTTTTAGGCCCGGGGTGGCAAAAAAGCTTCGTATCGATTATGAAACATTAGAAGATATAAATCCACGATTGGTGTACCTTTCACTCACCGGTTTTGGACAGGATGGACCCTATCGAGATCTTCCGGGTCACGATATAAATTACATTGGAATCGCGGGGATACTAGGAATCACCGGTGAGCGTAACGGGCCGCCAGTAATACCCGGGGTCCAGATTGCTGATCTTTCAGGAGGTATGTTTGCTGCCTTCTCGCTTCTAGCAGGAATAATATCGCGAGAAAGAACGGGCAAAGGACAGTACATAGATTATGCTATGCTTGATGGTGTGGTTTCATGGCTTACCGTCCATGCTGCAACGTATTTTGTAGAAAAAGTTAATCCGAAAAGAGGCGAAATGCTGCTATCCGGAGCATTGCCCATTTACAATGTTTATGAAACTAAGGATGGTAAATACCTCTCTCTGGGCTCCCTTGAGGACAAGTTCTGGAAAAACCTGTTTAAGGTTATTGAAAGAGAGGATCTCGCAAAAATAGAAGAGTCCTTCCGGGAAATGAAGTTCGAAAAACTAGATGTAGTTACTGAGCAGTTGAAAAAGATTTTCCTCACAAAAACCAGAGATGAATGGGTGAAACTTCTCTGGGAGCATGATGTTTGCGCAGGCCCGGTTAACACTTTTGAGGAAGCCTTCAACGATCCACAGGTTAAAGCGAGAGAGATGGTCATAGAACTTAATCACCCAGAAGTAGGGGTATTGAAACAGACCGGTATCCCCATCAAATTCTTAAAAACTCCGGGAGAAATCAGAATGCAGGCACCACACCTAGGAGAACACACCAAAGAAATTCTGCTAAACCTAGGTTACACTGAAGAAGAAATAAAGCAATTAAAAAATGAACAAGTAATATAATCGAAATAACCTTCCAAAAAATATTTCCCCAAATACATTTTCTCCTTTGTCCCAACCTTTAAAAAACTTGAATGAAAAGAAAAAATTAACTTGTTTTTTTGATAGCAACGCTTTTTAATGGGTTATTATAAGTCGGGAGTACTGAACTACGCTGTGAAGATGCAATTTAAACTCGTGTTTAGCTGGTTTCCCCTCAAATAATATGGTTTTGGAGGTTTCTTAAATTTGAGTTCAATCATCGAGCAGCTTCATCCTCTCTATAACGCGGAATCAACAGCCATGATCGGGCTATCAAAAAGGTTTATGAGCGTTGGGAGCATAATCGCTCAGAACATAATTGATGGGGGATACACCGGAAATTTTTATGCCGTTAATCCTAATTCCGAAAAGGTCTACAATGATATGAAAGCCTACCATTCATTAGGGAAGATACCCGGGGATGTTGATTTAGCGGTTATAGTTACCCCTGCGCATGTTGTAGCAGAAGCTATGCAAGACTGTGTTGATAATAATGTTAGGGCTTGCATCCTAATTTCTGCGGGGTTCTCGGAGGTCAGGACACGTGAAGGAAAAGAGCTTGAGGATGAAATAGTGAGGATAGCTAGAAAAGGTAAGCTGCGTTTCACTGGGGGTAACTGTAACGGGGTGAGCAGTATTTCAGTAAGTATGCACGCTCTCCTCTCTCCTGTGAGACCCGACTTCGGAAATGTGGGTATAGTAACCCAGGGTGGTTCCCCTGGCGTTGCACTGATGGGTTGGGCAAAAAGATACAGGATTGGAGTAAGCCGATACACCAACGCGGGAAATGAGGCGAATATTAAGATATCTGAACTATTGGACTATTATACTCATGATCCTCAAACCAAGGTTATCATGATGTACTTGGAAGGCGTCAAAGATGGCAGGGGGTTTATGAATTCTGCTAAGATGGCGACCAAGAAAAAACCACTATTACTATACAAATCCGGAATTAGCGAACTGGGTAAAAAGGCTGCAATGGCACACGTTGGAGCAATGACAAGTTCCAATGAAATATGCGAAGCTGTTTTCCGACAAACAGGCATAATACAAGTAAAAAACATCGACCAAATGGTGGGAATAGCCGCCGCCTTCAGCACACAGCCACCACCCAAGGGGAAAAAAGTAGGCATACTAACAATCGGAGGAGGATGGGGAGTAATAACCAGCGATTACCTGGGAGCCGCCGAAATTCAAATTCCCCCACTTTTAGAAAACGAGGTCGAACACTTGAACCAGTATTTACCACCCCACTGGAGTAAAGGAAACCCTGTAGATACCACAGATGGAGCCTTTGACTCCAGAGTTCTCAGCGAAATCGTCGAAACACTTCTAAAAAAAGAAAACATAGATGGCGTCATACTAATAGGGCCCGGGATGAGAGAGGCTTTTGGTAAAATTCATTATCTTCCAGAGATAAGTGAGTTTGCATCTCAACAGGAGATTCAATTAGCAAAAGAATTGGAAAAATTATTGGACAAGTACCAGAAACCTATACTAACTCTAAAAATATACGCTTTAGAGGATAGCCCTGCCGTCGAAGAATTAAAACAAAGAGGAATCCCTGTTTATGAAACCCCACAGGATGGCGTAGCGGCGTATGAATCACTGGTAAAATACTATGATTATCAGAAAAACAATCTCTAGGATATTAAAAAATATAAGGAAGCTCAATAATTTCCCCAATTCCCTCTTTTTTAAAAAAAGAGTCATTGTTTTAGTTTTTTCTTTAGGGCTTCAATGGCTCCCCCTTCTTTTATGATTTCCATAAGGAAATCGGGGAGTTTTGTTCCTTGGAGCTCTTCGTTGGTTCTGGTGTTCCTAACTATTCCTTTTTCCAGTTCAATTTCTATGGTGTCTCCTTCCTCGAATTTTTGTGCGGCGTCTTTGACCTCTATGAGTGGTAGTCCCAGATTTAGGGCGTTCCTGTAAAATATTCTTGCGAAGAACTCTGCCACTATGGCGCTTATGCCCAGTCTTTTTAAAACGTAGGGAGCTTCCTCTCGGCTTGAACCGCAGCCGAAATTCTTACCAGCAACAATAATGTCTCCCGGCTTCACATTTTTGGCAAAGTCCGGGTTAACCATCTCCATGGCGTGGCTTGCCAGTTCATCTTGATCTCTTATGGTCAGGTAGGGCCCCGCAATAACTACGTCTGTATCGATATTGTCTCCAAATTTCCAAACCTTTCCTCGGATAACTGTGGCCATAAAACTTTCTCTCCATTATTTCTACATTTATGGAATAATGATTCAGCTTTCTTTTTTCTTTCCTCATATTTGTTTAAATTTTTCTGGGGTCATATATTTCTCCTTTGACTGCTGAGGCAGCAACTGTAAATGGTGAGGCTAGGTAAACTTTGCTCTCTTTGCTCCCCATTCTTCCGATAAAGTTTCTGTTTGAGGTGGATACGCAGACCTCCCCGGGCCCCAGAACACCAGAACTTCCACCGATGCAGGGTCCACAGTGCGGGTTGCTAATCAAGCATCCGGCGTTAAGGAATATTTCGAATAGTCCTTCCTTCATTGCCTGGGTGTACACCTCTTTGGAGGCGGGAATAACTATACATCTTACCCCTCTTGGAATCTCTTTGCCCTCAATAACTTTTGCTGCTATTCTCATATCTTCGATTCTGCCATTGGTACATGAACCTATAAACGCCTGGTCAATTTTGATTCCCTCAACCTCGGAAACCGGAACCGAGTTGCCGGGGCTGGGCGGCTTCGCCACCTGTGGCTCAAGGTCTGAAATGTCCATTTTGATGATCTCCTCGAAATGGGCGTCTGAATCGTTTTTCACCACTTGGAATTTTTCCTTCGTTCTGGATTTTACCCACTCAATGGTTTTTTCGTCGGGTTCAATTATTCCCGCTTTTGCTCCTGCTTCAATAGCCATGTTGCTCAAGGTGAATCTTCCGTCAACGCTTAATTCTCTGATGGCCTCACCAGCGTACTCCATAGTCATATAGGTGGCTCCTTCCACCCCAATATCGCCAATTATCCTGAGAATAATGTCTTTACCCATAATATACTTCGGGATTTTGCCAGAAACCTCAAACTTCATAGTGGCTGGAACCTTAAACCATAACTCGCCAGTAGCCAAAACGACAGCCATATCGGTGGAGCCAATACCCGTACTGAAGACTCCGAGGGCACCATAAGTGGTGGTGTGAGAGTCGCTCCCCACAATGAGGTCACCCGGTTTCACAAATCCCTTCTGGGGAAACACAACGTGGCAAATCCCCTCACGCATCCCCAGCCAGTTCTCAATATTATACCTATCTACAAACTCCCTACACTTTTGGTGAATAATAGCCTCATCTACTTTTCCGGCGGGAATCCAGTGATCTATTAATGCCACTACCCTGTCCGCGTCCCATACACGATCCAAGCCCAACTCATCGTAAATCTGGGCGATACGCAGTCCAGTCAACCCTCATGTTTAGGGCTGATTTCCGAGCATCTCGTGCACCATGACGCGATCGATTCGGGCATTAACAATGTCTCCCGGTTCCACTTTTTCGTTACCGGAATGACTAGCCAAAATCTTCTCTGAAATCGTCATTCCCATAAACCAAATCCTCCAGAAATTTCAACTTACTAAATAATCCACTTAACTTATTATTATGCATTGAACAAATCAAAATAGTCCAATTCCCTTTTTTTAGTTTTTCACCATCCTTTCCTAAATTATCTTAGTGTTTTTCAATTTTCCGCACTATAGACTCCCCAACCTCAGAGGTCTTACTCGGAGCTAAACCCGCATACTTTCCATAGCATAAATCTATCGTCCTAACTTTCTCCTCGCTCAGAACTTTGGAGACTGCCTCCTCTATTCTTAGAGCCGCCTTTTCACACGCCTTATCACCGTGCTTCAGAGCCAACCATTCAAGCATCATTTTACCGGAAATAATGGACCCTATGGGATTCGCCTTTTGTTGACCCGCAATATCCGGAGCACTGCCATGAACCGGCTCAAACAGACCGTATCTCTCACCGACATTTGCGCTGGGAGCCACGCCCATTCCTCCTATTAGCACCGCAGAAAGATCTGAGATTATGTCACCTTGGAAATTTGATGTTACAACCACATCATAGTGTTCTGGTGCTCTAATCATCCACTGCGTCATAGCATCCACGTACACATAGTCCCTCTCAACACCCCCATAACTCTGAACTATTTCGTCATAAATCCTTCTAAAGAGCCTACACCCATCCAACACGTTACTCTTATCCACACAGCTCACCCGCCTCTTACCATCACTGGGAGCCCCATTCCGCCTCATGCACAAATCAAACGCGTATCGAATAATCCGCTCAGCACCCTTACGAGTAATCACCCTAACATCCACAGCCAGTTCATCTGCACCTCCCCTGCTTAGCATACCCCTAATAGGAACATACAATCCCTCAGTGTTCTCCCTAACCACCACAAAATCCACATCCTTAGAACTCTTGCCCAAAATCCGGGACTCTATCCCACCAAACAACTTAGCAGGTCTCAAATTGGCATAAAGATCCAAACCAAACCTTAAACCTAACAAAATATCCACACCCGCAAGAACACCTCCCGGCTTAACCGCACCAGGCCACCCGATTGCTCCGAAGAGAACCGCATCCGAGCTTCTACAAGTCTCCCAAGCCTCATCAGGCCATTCTTTACCAGTCTCCAGGTAGTACTTACCGCCACAAGGATACTCAACAAAATCGAAATCAAAACCAGTGACCACATCCCTAGCAACCCTCAGAACTCTGACCGTTTCTGGAACAACCTCTACACCAACTCCGTCACCGGGAAAAACCACAATCTTATAAGTGCGAGCCAAAAACATACCTCCACAAACAAAAAAATCAAACATAGTAACATATATGTCTAATGTTCAACTAGTTTTAACTATCTATAAAAAATAGTATTAGACGCGTTTTTTAAT
>DXJA01000391.1 GCA_019056875.1 Candidatus Jordarchaeum madagascarense | reverse complement strand
GTTTCAATTTTGTCGAAATGATATATGTAGATACACGAAATTAATATAAACCTGTTATAACACTCATTTCTTGGAGCTTTATTTAATTCCAATAGATTATAGTAAAGCTTGTTTCTTCTATACTGAAATTTAGATAGTGAGGCTTCAAGTTGTTGGAAAGCGATAGAATATTGGTAAAGGAAATTTTTGATCCCGATATAGTTGCTATGTTCATTGCATCCGCGGTTCGAGTAATCGAGGCTCTCTTTGGGCCCGCTTTCACAAAAATGATATCAAAGTATGCCCTAGAGTTCGAGTCAGAAAAAACGGGTGAGAAACCGCCTGAGAATATTGAGAATATAGACGAGGTTATCAAGTACATTACAGAGTGCAGGGATAAATATCCTAGGGTATATAACTGTCTAATCTACGGAATCGCTAAGGCTGAGAAGATATTTGAAGGATCAACGGCTTCGGGTGCAAAAAACCTTGCCTATAATGCTATCAAAAAAATAATTGAGGACTCAGGGCTACTAAACGAGGTAAAGGGTAAAATTCCAAATATTTACAAAGCCCTAGTACGCTACATAGAGATTGCCGATATCGTCAAAGCAACATCACCCCAACAAGTGGTAAATGAGTCAGAAAAAGTGATTTTTGAGGAAATGGAAGGATGCACTTGGAAAGACGCTTGTAAAGCAATGACTAAAGAGGGTATCACCCGGATATCAGGAGATCAGGAATGTGTTGTACTAATCGCAAACAGTGCCGCGTTAAGCCTGGTCTCGGGGAAGCCCGTTGACTATAAACTGGAAAAATTTGACAATCCAACCTGCAAAGGAAGAATCTTTGAAATCTGATCTAAAAACCAGCACCCCCACCCCTCTAATTTTTTTACAGTAATTTATTTTTCATTTATCACTTCTTCAAAATTTTTTACAGGTGATTTGTAGTAATTTTTACAAGCTGAATATACTTTGGTCTAGATTAAATTTTTGGTGTTAAAAAAAATTTTTTTCAAGCTAATAACTATTTCTAATTCAGTGATTAAAAATTGGAAAAAAGGATAAAGGTGTTAGAGTTGGGTATTAATTATTTTTAGACTGATTGGATGAATTCCTTTAATTCCTTGTTTAATTTTTCTGGTTCCTCGTAGAGTATGTTGTGTCCACTCTTTTCAAAAAGCACGAGTTTTGAGTTTTTGATATTTTCCTTCATGTATTCGCTAACTCCGGGAATATGTAATTGGCTTCCGGTTGCATACGCTAAGAGTACCGGCACATTTATTTTGGGCAGCACATCTCTATAGTCGCTTAGGCTCATGCTAACAAAGAGGGCTGTGGTGGCTAGAAGTGAAGTGGCGTGGCTCATCTGTACTAGTGTTTTAACCTCTTCTTTATCCAAGTCTTCCAACTTTTTGTCCCGGTGATATGTCATTATGACGGAGTCTTCCACATTTTCTTGAGCATCGGTGAAGAGCTGTTGAAGTAATAGTAAGCTCAGCTCGCAGGTTAACCCGCCGCCCATTCCCAGTTTCCAGTCATCACTGCACAAGAACTTCGGAGTCATATCAATGAAACAAATGCCTTTGAAATCGCTGTCCCCGTGCATTCTTACATATTCAAATAGTGTCGCTGCCCCCATAGAGTGACCAACTGCTACTGGCTTTTCAAGTTTTAATCTCTCTATGATTGTTTTCAAATCTCTGGCCAGCCAGTTTAGGTTTAGGTGCTTCTCCGGCTTGCCAGATTCTCCGTGTCCTCTATGATCATAGGTGATCACTTTAAATTCTTTGGAGAGTTCTGGTACCTGGCGCATCCAATTTCCTGTCCCCCCGGTCCAGCCATGAATTAGAATTACCGGCTTACCACTCCCATGGATTTCGTACTTTATCTTTACCCCATCTTCCATTACCAAAAAGTCAGCCATTCTTATCACTTTTAAATTTTTTAAAAAATTATACTTGTTTTCTAGGAAATATATTTTTAGGTTCACTTATAATCTTGTTATGCTTGCAATTTAGATATTTTTGTTTAGGTGATGATTCAAGTGGACCAGGATTTAAAGGTTAAAATAAGTAAGTATATGAGTTATCTTCTCAGACATAATCCTGAAAATTTAAAAATGGATGAACATGGGTTCGTGGATCTGAACGAGTTTTTAGTGAAAATAAAAGAACATTTTCAAATCGACGATAAATTGTTTCTTGAAATAGTGGAGAAAAGTGAGAGAAGGCGATTCGAAATTGCTGGAAATAGAATTAGAGCCTTGTATGGTCATAGTATACCGGTAAAACTTGAATTAGAGGAAGACAAATTGGTTGAGGTGCTCTATCATGGAACAACTCCGAATGCGGCTTCAAAGATTCTAAAAGTTGGTCTTAAACCAGAGGAGAGGAAATGGGTGCATTTCTCACCAACCATTGAGATTGCGAGGGAAGTAGGATTAAGAAGAAGCTCAAATCCAATCGTTCTAGAAATAAATGTGGAAGAAGCCAGAAAAAATGGTGTAAAATTTTACAAGGCCACAGACAAGGTTTACTTAAGTAGCGATGTGGCACCTAACTATATTAGGCAAGTCAATTATTGATGGGAGAAAATTTGAAAAAGGTTAATGATTATTCCATGTACTAGTGTTTTTTAGTATTTAAAAATTAGAAGTATGCCTCTGTGATGTATCTGCGCATCATCCTGTGGCTGTTGAAGTAGTAGGCTATTTTTCCTATTGAGTTCTTCATCATTGTTATCCAGTCGTCTCTTCTCTGGTAGTACATGGGAACGATTACATATTCCAGCTTGTTGTACAAATCTTCCAGTTCTCTGGTTCTACGCTCCTCGTCAGAGGTTTCCTCACTTGGATGTGGTCCTATGGCCCAGCCAGTAACCTCCTCAATCCAGCCCTCAATCCACCAACCGTCTAAAACACTGAAGTTAAGCACACCATTGTGTGCTGCTTTCATACCGCTTGAGCCTGATGCTTCTAAGGGAGGTAAGGGAGTGTTTAACCAAACATCAACCCCTGAAACCATCTTACATGAAAGAGCCATATTGTAATTGGGTAAATAGACTATCTTAACTCTGTCTTTTAGTTTTCCAATGTAGTCAAAGACTTCTTTGATTATTCTTTTGCCTGACTCGTCTCGGGGATGGGCTTTTCCGGCGAAGATGAGCTGTATCCCGCCCTTCTTGTTAATTTTTCTCAGTTTATCCAGGTCTGAGAATATTAGAGTTGCTCTTTTATATCCAGTTGCTCTCCTTGCGAATCCTATGGTTAATGTGTCATAATTCATACCGATATTAGTGTTTTCGTTGATATAATCAATCAGTACCCTTTTTGCATCCATATGCGCATGCCAGATTTCTTCATCTGGGATTGTGTCAACTCTTACAAGCAACTCTGGCTCATTCGCCCATCCGGGCATATACTTGTCGAATATTTTCCTAAAACTTTCACAGGTCCAGGTATGGGAATGCACTCCGTTAGTTATTGTGTTTATCTGGTAGCCGGGAAACAAGTGACTTGACGTATCCTGATACTTTTTCGATACTCCGTTAACATATTCGCTTAGATTCAAGGCTAGGAGTGTCATATTCAACCGGTCTTGGCCACCCAGTTTCTTCAAAGTGTCTAATGGGATGAAAGGCCCCGCCACTTCATTAACAAGATCATAGGGAAATTTGTCATGTGCAGCCTCGATTGGAGTATGGGTGGTAAATATGCACAAGTCCCTAACTCTATCCACATCCATTCCATATTTCCTTAACAACTCTAGTGCTAAAAGGCTGGAGTGTCCCTCATTCATGTGAAATCTCCGAATTTGGAAGCCCAGGGCATCAAGAATTCTCACCCCCCCGACTCCTAGAACAATCTCCTGTTTTAATCTGTTTATTCCATTATCCCCATATAGGAAGTAACTGATCTCTCTATCTTCAGGCGGGTTTCCGTCTATATCAGTGTCTAGAAAGAGAACTGGAATAGCCCCTCCTATTAGGCTCTTTACCTCATAAAGCCAAGCTTTAACCTTAACGTCTTTATGTTGAATTTGCACCTTAACCTCTTCGGGTAGCAGCTTCATGAATTGGGAAGGGTCCCACTCATCAGGATGTTCAATCTGCCACCCGTCCGGTGTTAATTCCTGTCTGAAGTACCCTTTTTTACTAATTAGTGTAACTGCAACTAGGGGAAGTTTTAAATCTGCACTTGACCTCACGGTGTCCCCAGCTAGAATGCCCAAACCTCCACTGTATGTGGGAATCCCTCCATCTAATCCTATCTCCATGGAGAAAAAAGCAATGTTTTGTTTCCCGAGAATATAGGGTAAACACTCCGTCATTTTGCAGTCCTCTTTAATTTTTTTTATATACTTTAAAATACCTGAATTATTTATTTATACTCGAACTAAAATATAAACTATTGGCTATCTTAAATATGGTGTTTTCGCTGGAAACCCCATCACTATTCTATATATCTTATATACGAGTGTGAATTAAAGTTTTCCGATTAGATTTATAAATTTCAATTAATGGTCTCTTTAAGGATATAGAATGAAAGCTTTCCTCTTTTAAGTTTAACTGAGTAACAAATATTTTAAAGCGAATGTTTTTATTAACATATCTCTGGATATTTCTGGTGGGATACCTCTACTTTCTAGAGGCCTTATCCCTCTATGGAAAAAGATTTGTCTCTTTGAAGTTTAATAAATTGTATATTGGCATAGTCAAATTAAAAAAATTATAGAACGGATATGCTTATGGATTGGTCTGCTTACAGGTAAGGTAGGATATTTATGACTCCCGAATCATATTTGGAAGATGACCCTCTATGGTATAAGGATGCAATTATTTATGAGGTTCATGTAAAGGCCTTCTATGACAGCAGTGACGACGGAATAGGTGACTTTCGGGGACTGATAGAAAAGCTGGACTATCTTGAAAGCTTGGGAGTCACTGCTGTATGGCTCTTACCCTTTTACCCTTCTCCTCTGAAGGATGATGGATACGACATTTCAGATTATTTTGACATCCATCCCAATTACGGTACTTTGAGGGACTTTAGGGAATTTCTGAGAGAAGCCCACAAACGCGGTATTCGTGTTATCGTAGAACTCGTTTTAAACCATACATCTGATCAGCACCTATGGTTTCAACGTGCAAGACGGGCAAAGCCTGGTTCTCGATGGAAAGAATTCTACGTCTGGAGTGACACACCGGAAAAATACAAGGATGCAAGGATAATTTTTAAGGATTTTGAAACTTCAAATTGGGCATGGGATCCATTGGCCAAGGCTTATTTCTGGCATCGCTTTTACTCCCATCAGCCAGATTTAAACTATGATAATCCTCGTGTACGGGAGGCGATGTTTCGCGTCATCGATTTTTGGTTTGAGATGGGTGTAGACGGTCTGAGATTAGATGCGGTTCCATACCTGTATGAGCGCGAGGGCACAAATTGCGAGAACTTACCTGAAACCTATGAATTTTTAGAGAAACTGAGAGCCCGCGTGGATAGTAAGTTTAAGAACCGAATGTTGCTGGCTGAGGCTAACCAATGGCCAGAAGATGCTGTAGCCTATTTTGGTAACGGTAATAGGTGCCACATGGCCTTCCATTTTCCATTGATGCCCCGCATTTTCATGGCAGTTCAGATGGAAGACCGTTTTCCCATAATTGATATTCTTGAACAGACTCCTATTATACCGGAGTCCTGTCAATGGGCTTTGTTCCTGCGCAATCATGATGAATTGACCCTTGAGATGGTCACAGATGAAGAGCGAGACTATATGTATCGAGTTTATGCCAGAGATCCCAAAGCAAGGATAAACCTTGGGATTCGCCGCCGTCTGGCACCGTTACTTGAGAATTATCGAAGGAAAATAGAGCTAATGAATGTACTTCTCATTTCCTTTCCCGGTACACCAGTCATCTACTACGGCGACGAGATTGGTATGGGTGACAATTACTATCTTGGTGACCGAGACGGTGTGCGTACGCCGATGCAGTGGAGTCCAGACCGGAACGCTGGCTTTTCTAAGGGGAATCCCCAGAAGCTATATCTACCGGTGATTATCGATCCGGAATATCACTATGAATCTGTGAATGTGGAAAATCAGGAGAGGAATTTGCACTCGCTACTCTGGTGGATGAAGCGTTTAATTGCTATGCGAAAGCGCTTTAAAGCCTTTAGCAGAGGAAGTCTTGAATTCCTTTATCCCGACAACCCCAAAGTCCTTGCTTTCATTCGCAAGTATCAGGATGAAAACATCCTTGTTGTTGTAAATCTATCAAAATTTTCCCAGATAGTTGAGATAGATCTTTCTAATTACGTAGGCCTCTTTCCGGAAGAGGTTCTTAGTAAAAACAAGTTTCCGATTATTAAAGAGTCGCCTTACGTGCTCACGCTGGGACCTTACGATTACTTTTGGTTTTTGTTACAAAAGAAAGAGAAAGGCATAAGAGAATGTCAAGAAAGAGTTATTCCTAAAATTAGCGTAGAGACCAGTTGGGAAACCCTTCTTGAGGGAAAACTGAGGGAAAAATTTGAAGAAGAAATCCTGCCAGACTATATCAAAAGCTGTGGTTGGTTCGCTGGAAAGACACTAACGGTGCAGGAGACAAATATCTTAAAAAGCATTCCAATTTCTCAAGACAGTGCTTCTGTACAACTGCTTCTGCTTGAAGTCAATTATTCAGAGGAAGCACCAGAAAAGTATCTGTTACCCCTATCGTTTGCTTCTGGAGATAGAGCTAAACAAATTATGGAAGAGTCTCCCCATAGTGTAATCGTACACCTTAGTGTCGACGAAAAGGAGCGGATTCTCTACGATGGATTTTACGATGTATATTTCCACGAAAGTCTACTATCGATGATTGCACGCAGAAAGAGAATGAGAGGAGAATGGGGTGAAATTGTAGCTCACCGGGGAAAAAAGTTCAGAAGTTTTCTTAATGATCAGGGAATCTCCTTGACCTCCCACTTGGTTAAAGGAGAGCATGACAACGCAACCATAACTTATGGGGACACATTTTTCTTAAAACTATACCGCAAGCTATACGAAGGGGAAAACCCCGACCTTGAAATCATAAGATTTCTCACCAAGAAAAATAAATTTTCCCAGGTTCCACCATATGCGGGTTTTATCGAGTATCGTCCACCCGACTCAAAACCCATTCTAATTGGTTTGCTTGAGGGCTATGTTCACAATCAGGGTGATGCTTGGAAATACAGTTTTGATGCAATCGGTCAATATTTTGAAAGAGTCATGTCTAAAAAAGCCGAAATACCCGCAGCCCCACAGACGCCACCCTCTTATCTAGGAATAGATTTCTCCAATATTCCGCCATTATTCCAAGAATTAATAGGGGGATTTTACTTGGAAATGATCAGCCTTCTTGGAAAGAGAACGGCGGAACTCCACATTGCACTCTCCTCGGAATCGGAGGATCCCGAATTTGCACCCGAATCCTTTTCTATGCTCTATCAAAGATCTGTTTATCAGTCTATGTGGAGCCTGGTGCGAAGAGTATTCCAATTATTGAAGAAACACTTGAATAAACTACCCGAGAACATCCAAGAAGAAGCGGTGGAAATCTTGGCTTCTGAGAATGAGATTCTGAACCGTATGCAGAAAATTTTGCATAGAAAGATTTCAGCAATGAAAATCCGGATTCATGGCGATTACCACCTAGGTCATGTTCTCCATACCGGAAAGGACTTTGTGATCATAGATTTCGAGGGAGAGCCAGAACGTGTATTAAGTGAAAGAAGATTGAAACGCTCGCCCCTTCGGGATGTGGCTAGTATGTTCCGATCATTCGAATATGTAGCTTTAAGAGCTCTTCTTCAACACGCATCCATTAGAACTGAAGATATTCCTCTACTGGAGTTATGGGTCGACCCATGGTATCATTACGTAAATGGTGTATTCCTGCATTCTTACATGGATACCATTGGGAAAGCTCCTATTGTGCCAAATGAAAGAGACGCTTTTCAAATACTATTACACGCTTTCATTCTGGAAAAAGCTGTTTACGAACTTGGCTATGAACTCCATAATCGACCAGAATGGGTAACTATTCCCCTGAGGGGAATAAAACATATTTTGGAGAGTTTACCGGAAGATAGTTAAAAGGGGGGCTTCAAATTTCAAAAAGTAAACGTAGAAGGAAAAAAGTAGAACGTGTAAGATACGATGTAGGTCTCCTCACAGATCATGATACCTATTTCTTCAAAGAGGGGAGTCATTTTCGACTCTATGAAAAATTGGGCTCTCATATCATGACTGCGGATGAAGTTAATGGCACCTACTTTGCGGTATGGGCTCCCAATGCAGAAAGTGTATCTGTTACAGGTGACTTCAACGGATGGAAGCCGAAATCACATCCTTTAGGAGTAAGATGGGACGGTTCAGGCATTTTTGAAGGCTTCATCCCCAATGTTGGCAAGGGTACCCTATACAAGTATCACATTGTTTCAAAATTCAATAAATATAAAGTGAACAAGGGAGACCCCCTTGCATTTTACTGGGAGACTCCACCCAAAACCGCTTCCATCGTATGGGATTTAAACTATGAATGGAATGACGCAGAGTGGATGAATAACCGTAACAAATATAATTCACTTAACAATCCCATCTCGGTTTACGAGGTTCACCTTGGCTCATGGCGAAGAGTATCTGAAGAGAATAACAGATTCCTCACGTATAGAGAACTGGCTAAGGAGCTAGCGGAGTATGTAACGGACCTGGGCTTCACCCATGTGGAATTCATGCCCGTTATGGAACATCCCTTCTACGGTTCTTGGGGGTACCAGATAACGGGATACTTCGCCCCCACAAGCCGTTACGGCACCCCCCAGGATCTCATGTACCTTATTGATTATCTCCATCAACACGACATAGGAGTTATACTGGACTGGGTTCCCTCACATTTTCCCGGCGATGAACATGGGTTGAGCTTCTTTGATGGCACACATCTCTACGAGTATGACGATCCCAAGAGAGGATTTCATCCCGACTGGGGCAGTTATATCTTCAACTATGGTCGGAACGAAGTGCCAGCCTTTCTCATCAGCAGCACCCTCTTCTGGCTAGGAAAATACCATGC
>DXJA01000390.1 GCA_019056875.1 Candidatus Jordarchaeum madagascarense | reverse complement strand
TTTTTAGATCTGTTTTAATATTTCTTGAATTTTTTCGCTAGCCCTCCTCATTTCGAGGAGTACAAGTCCCAAATTTGAGTCACTTTTTGTTATTGCAGATAGTAAAGCCATGGGTCCTGCCTCACAGATTACTATGTCTCCTTTGGAGCCGCTGATTATGACTTTATCTAGTTTTCCTCGATTTAACTCGTTAACAGATCTGTTACCAATGTTCAGTACAGCCGCACTCATGGCGCTTACAATTCCTTGATCCACGTTTTTGGGTAGTTCCGATGCTAAAACTAGGCCGTCAGTCCTCACTATTGCGGAAGAGATGATTTGGGGTTTTGCTCTACTCATTTCTTTCAAAGCATTTTCGAGTTCTAAGCGCCATTTTTTTGACAATAGAACAACCTCCAGAAGTATCCACTTGTTAAATTATCAATTAATGTATTTAAATTTAAAAGGTTTCTTGTTTAATTCTCCGCAATTTGGCTCTATTTTGTGGAGTTTTTGGGAAATTTTTAGAGTTATTTCCATAATTGCTATCAATAAAAATTTTTATTTTAGATAATCTTGAATAATTTTTATAATGTTTATAGGCTTTCTTTTCTATAATATTGAGTACTATGTTTGTTAGAATGTTCTTTGTTGGAGAGGTTGTAGTCCGTTGATCAGGTTAATTTATGATAGAGGAACTATTTTGGTTCAGGGAGCGAGGGTTCCAAACACTTTTTGGGACTCTCGTTCAAACGCTTACAGAGCCTTAGCAATCTATTACCCGGATATTATAGATTATCTGAAACGTTCTAAAATGGATTTTTCAGATAATGTTTTAGATTTAGTTCCCTGCCCTGTTTTTAGTTCTACTCTGGAACTGAGGGATTACCAGAAAGACGCCTTGAACGCATGGCTCGAGACGGATAAAAGAGGAGTCATAGTGCTCCCCACAGGGGCGGGTAAAACAATTATTGCCATAAAAGCCATAGCTCTACTCAGTGAGCCTACCCTGATTATCGTTCCAACACTAGATTTAATGGATCAGTGGCATTCCCAACTATCAGAAGAGTTCAAAATAGAAATCGGAATCTATGGAGGCGGCGTTCATGAGCTGAAACCCATTACGGTTGCAACCTACGACACTGCATATTTACGCGCCGAAAAACTGGGAAACAAGTTTACTTTCATTATATTCGACGAAGTACACCACCTACCAGCACCGGGTTACATGCACATCGCTGAAATGCTTGTGGCACCTTACCGGATGGGTCTAACCGCAACTTATGAAAGGGAAGACGGGCTGCATTCAGAATTAGACCGGCTGGTTGGCGGAAAAATCTTCGAGTTAACCGTTGGAGAATTGGCAGGCGACCACTTGGCGGATTTTGTGGTTGAAAAAATAGTTGTGAATTTAACACCAGAAGAAAAAGAAGAGTACGAAAAACAGTACAAGATTTATTTGGATTATCTAGCCACAAGCGATTTATCTCTAAAATCCCCAGGAGATTTTAGAAAGCTGGTGCTTAGGAGTGGAAGAGACCCCAGAGCCCGAGAAGCCTTACTTGCAAGGCACCGTGCTCGAGTAATTGCCCTGAACGCTTCATCCAAATTGAAGGTGCTGAGAGAAATTTTGGAAAACCATGTGGAAGACAGAATATTGATTTTCACCCAATACAATGATTTGGTATACACGATATCCAGAAACTTTCTTATTCCCTCTATCACCCATAAAACGCCCAAAAATGAGAGAACTGAAAATCTAGATAAATTTAGGAGAGGCAAGTACAATATTCTCGTCACTTCCAAGGTTCTGGATGAGGGAGTGGATGTGCCGGAAGCAAGTGTGGGCGTGATTCTTAGCGGAACTGGAAGCAAAAGAGAATTCGTACAGAGACTGGGAAGAATTCTCAGAAAGAAGGAAAACAAATCGGCAGTGCTCTACGAAATAATCACAAAAGCCACATCAGAGATTGCAACGAGCAAAAGAAGAAGAAGCGCTCTAGAGGAGTAGATATGCTACCTTCGGAACTTTTAGTCTCAAGAATCTGGGGAAGCAGAATAACACCCATTTTCTCTTCCCTGAGTGAAGAACAAATAGCTATTGCGGATCAAATTATCACGACCTTCAAAGAGTATAAGGGGAAAAAGCAGGGTGAACTATCAGAGGTACTTGACGAGTTCGAGGAAGGCCTCAACTACAGGTTTATCCGGGGGTTACGCGTTCTATTGGAAAGGAGATGCCGATTCGAGAGCATCAGTCCCCTAAACCCCATAGAAGCCAGAAAAATAGTTTTCGAGGAAGCTAACAAGCAGGGAGTGATTACCAACACCAAGAAAAGAGCAGAAGTGTTAAAAAAAGCCGCTTCCATTCTCGCAGCCTCTATTGAAGATTTAGAGAAGTCCCTATGGGCGGACTACGAGACCGAACTTATACTCGAAGAATTCCAAGAAATCGAACCCATTGAACTCTTAAAACTATACAATCTGGCTCTATCTCAGACCCTAATATTTAGCGCCATAAACATGGAAATCACCGTTAAGTCCGGCTACCAAGAGTTTTTCAGAGCGATAAAGTTTTATGGATTAATGTACACAACAGAAACACACAACGGCAATTTTGTAACAAACATCGATGGACCAGTATCACTCCTGAAATTAACTGAACGCTACGGCACATCAATGGCAAAACTCCTCCCGTTAATAGTTTCCCTGGAGGGATGGCAAATAAAGGCAAACATATTAAGAAGAGACCTACAAAAAAGACCACGATTCTACGATTTCATAATGGACGAAAGAGAAGCGGACAGAATAAAAGTAACATACACCATGGAGAAAGAAAAATTCGATAGCCGAGTAGAAGAAGATTTCTACCATAGATTCAACGCCCTCAAAACCGGCTGGACCATAACCAGAGAACCCGAACCACTAATAAGCGGATCCACAGTAATGATACCCGACTTCGGCTTTGAAAAAGAAAACATGAAGATTCTCATGGAAATCGTGGGATTCTGGACAGAAGAATACTTGGAGAGAAAAATCGCGAAAATTCAAAAAATCAACCAGGAACTAATACTAGCCGTCGACGAAAACTTGGCATGCTCCACCTTCGAAAACATCCCCGGAAACGTAATATACTACAAGAAAAAGGTACCCCTAAAACCCATAGTTGAAATACTAAAAAAGCTGGAACGAAACAAAATAAAACAAGACATCGCCAAGCTAAAAATCGCCACCTTCCAACTGGACAAAGACATCATCCCCCTAAAGGAATTAGCATCCAAACACAAAGTCAGCGTAAAAGCAATCAGAGAAAGCATCGACACAGAAGGATACACCCTAATAGGAAACACACTAATAAGCCACAAAATGCTTGAAAAACTCGGAGAAGAAGTAGAGAAACTAACCGTTAAAACCCGGTCCGAAGCAGCAAAGATTTTCCAGAAAAACGGCATATCCGAAGTAGACCAACTACTAAACGCTCTAGGCTACAAGGTCATCTGGTCCGCACTAGACCCCGAGAAAGTACCTATAACCAAGAAAGAGGAATAATTCCCGAATTTAACTCCACCAGAATAAAAAACTAACCAAGTATATCTGAAAAAGATTCAATAATCACCCACCGGCATTTTTAAAAACTTTCGGGTTATTCTTAAATATTCTTTTTTTAATGAGGGTATTAAATCTCATTTTGATGATTAAAATGTTTGGAGGTGAGAGCGTGGCTAAAAGATTAGCCGTCGTTGACAGCGAGCGCTGCACTGGCTGTCAACTGTGTATGTTTCGCGTGCAATATGCGCTTTGGAATGGGCGGTCTTGGTAAGAGCACCATTCACATAAAGTCGGCGGGTGGTGTTGAGAGAGGATTCGTTGTTGTGGTCTGCCGTGCTTGTAAGGATCCTGCTCCCTGCGCGAGAGTGTGTCCGGTAGATGCACTTGAATCTAGGAAGGGGTATGGTGTCACCTTGGATAAAGACAAATGTATTGGATGCGGCAGGTGTGTTGAGGCTTGTCCGATTGGAGCAGTTTTTTGGGATGCGGAAAACAACAAGCCGGAGATATGTGTTTACTGCGGAATTTGTGCCAAGTATTGCCCCTATGATGTTATAGAATTGGAAGAAATGAAAACCGGGAGTGAGGTGAGCTAAATGTCCCAATTTTTGCCCTCAAACGTTTTGTATGTTGACCTTTCCAAGCATCTCTACAGAATAAAGAATAGACAGGAACTTTTCCAAGAATACATCGGGGGAACCGGAGTGGCAACACAACTCCTACTGGAAGAGAGTGAGAAAGGCACCGATCCCCTGGGTCCAGGTAACGTGATAGTTTTTGCCGTGGGTCCCCTCACCAACCTTTACCCCATGGCTTCAAAGACTGTAGCTATGTTTAAATCTCCCCACACGGGGAATCTGGGGGAAAGCCATGCCGGGGGCAGAAGCGCCGTGGCCATCAGGTCAGCGGGCTATGGAGCAATAGTGATAAAAGGAACTAGCAAGAGCCCCGTTTACCTCGCCATCCATGAAGACGAGCTGTTTTTCAGGGATGCCGCGGCCTACTGGGGAATGGATAGCGCTCAAACCGTTGGTAGAGTGATCAGAGAGAATGAACCCGGTTCCGGGATTAGAACCATTATGAGGATTGGAAAGGCAGGAGAGAATCTTGTCACCTACGCGAACCTGATTACCGAGACCTACCGGCATTTTGGTAGATTAGGGCTGGGAGCAGTTTTCGGGAGCAAAAGATTAAAAGCGGTTCTAGTGTCCGGGAGAAAAATTGCTCCAGTAGCAGATAAGAAACTGTACCGAGAAGTTTATGAAAACCTATACAATCAGCAAACAAAATCCTCCGCTTTGCAAAAATATCACGATTTGGGAACCGCCTCCAACATTCTAGTGCTAAACGAGTTGAAAGGATTACCAACAAGAAACCTGGAACAGGCATGCTTCGAGAACGCAGAAGAAATCTCCGGAGAAAACTTGGGTGAGAAATTCCTGGGCCGCCGAGTGGCATGTGCCCACTGCCCCGTGGCCTGCATCCACCTGGCAACACTAAGAGAACCCTACGAGGACGAACCCTACTTCTACAAGACCACCATGGTTCCCTACGATTATGAACTGCTATACGCCCTCGGCTGCATGCTCGGAATCTCCAGCGTAAACGGCCTCCTAAAACTCATCGACGAAGTAGAAAACTGGGGACTAGACGCTATTAGCACCGGAGTAGCCCTTGCCTGGGCCACAGAGGCAGTCCAAAAGGAACTGGTAACAAAAGAAGAAACCCTGGGACTGGAACCCAAATGGGGAGATTACAAAACCTACCTCAAAATGATTGAATTAATAGTAGAACAGCCAAACCAATTCTACAAACAACTAGCAAAAGGCGTGGACAAAGCCGCAGAAAAATATGGGGGAACAGAATTCGCCCTAGCCATGGGCGGAAACGAACCCGCAGGATACCACACCGGACCCGCAGGCTACACCGGATTCTACACCGGAGCCAGACACAGCCACCTAGACTCCGCCGGATACAGCATAGACCAAAAAGCAGTAGGCAAAACCCAAGAGCTAACCCCCCAAAACATAGCCGACAAACTATTCAAAGAAGAAGCCTGGCGCCAAATACTCTCCAGCCTCGTAGTATGCTTCTTCGCCCGAGGCGTCTACACACCAGACATCGTAACCAAAGCCCTACAAACAGTCGCACTAGACTTCACCGAAGAACACCTAATGAAAACCGGAGAAAAAATCCTCCAAGAAAAATACAAATACAAGTTCAGAGAAGGATTCGACTTCAACAAGCTGAGAATCCCCACAAAAATACTAGAAACAGAATCCCCCCACAAAAAAATAAAAAAAGAAACAATAGAAGAAGCAATCAAACAATACGCAGACAAAATAAAAACCTAAACCTACCCAACTCCTCCCCTTTTTAAAAAACCAAAGCTTCCACCCAAACTCTTCGACCCAAAAAATTCAAAAAACTAGCCATGAGTAATACCAAGCTCAGTCAAATTCGATGTTTTCGCTGATAAAGTTGTAAATTGAAAAATCGTATAGGCCTCAAGGACAGCAACCAGCGTGCATCCTATTACCTGTGGAACCGACATTGTGATGGTTATTGAGAACTAACTCTGAGAGTTTTTTTCTTGGGGGCCTCTAGACATGGAATGTAGATTTTAAAGAAAAAGGTGGGTATTGGTTTCAATCATGAATACTTGTGTTTAAATGTATTTGTATATGTTTTCTGTGGAGTATGTTCCTGAGGCCATCTCTTTCTCTATCTGGCTTAAAAGGAGTATGCGCTTGTATGTGGGGGGGGTGCGTTGAAAACATGTTTTTCAAACGGTTCAGTGTGATCTTTTTTGCCTCCTTTTCCATGGCTTTCTGGAGCTCCTTCTCGTCTAGTGTGCCGTCCTTGTCCAAGTCGTATTCCCTCCGCCTCTCTGTGATGCACTTGAGCTGATTTCTTGCGTTTCCGGGGTCTTCTATAAGGAATGCATTGGCTCCATATGTTTCTTGGGGGGTTATTGACAAGCCGTAGATGATTTTTGTGAGGGCACTCCTCAATGCTCGTGGATTCCGGGTTAGGTAGGCGGCATAGGCGTCGGAGTAGTACTCCCTCATCCGGCTCAGCGTTAGGACTATCATATCTGTCACCGCGTATACTAGGAAGGCAATTACCGCTATCCACCCAAAGATAATTATAGTTTTAACACTTCGTGGTCGGCCCCACTCGTTGTAAAGTATGAACCTTCCAAGGCGGTACCATATAAGAGGTATTGAACCGAGGCAGGTCATTATAAGATAGTCTTTGTGTTTTAGGTGTCCCATTTCGTGCCCAATTGTCGCCCTAACCTCATCCTTATTTAACCTAAACAGTAATTTGTCGGAAACCGCAAGAGTGGCGCTGCTCGTGGTTCTTCCGAAAACACAGGCGTTGGGCTGCTCACTAGGCCATATCGCTATCTTCGGTTTTGGTAGCCCGCTTTTTTCCGCCAACCTACCCACGGTTTTCTCAAGCCAAGGATTTTCACCAGTTTCAAGATATCTAAGTCGTAAAGAACGCTTAATCATCGACGGACCAGCTAACAATTGAAACAATATAAAAATCGACGTAACCACTGCCCCGCCTATTGCCGTAAATATCATGAGATTATAAACGTGGTTAGGGATTACAAACAAAGAAAGATACAGATTATAAGGTATCATATACTTTATGTAGTGCATTAAAAGAACCTGAGCCTCTTCTAACCCCCCGAACGCCACAAATCGCATTAAATCATTCAAAAATGAGATTTCAAAACTAATAAATGGAGGAATTATATACCTTACTGAAGTTATTTCTACTGTCTCTTCTTCAGCGTTAAATTCAAGAGTCAAAGGAAACCTGTAGTACGCATATAGTGTTAGTAAACCAAGGAAGATAATAAAAACAATTAACACCACAAACAATAGTACAACCGGTACGCCCATTCTAACTTTTAGAGTAGATAGTCGCCCCAATGTAAAACACCGATTTCTTTTAAAAGAATCTGGTTTTTTTGCCTTAAATCTTTTTCATCGACCCCCTACCACATTCCAAAAACATAATGAGTAATATAGTTTGAAAAATAATCGTAATCACTAAACCCAAATCCTGGAACGTATTCCAATATTGCACTAAAGTCCGGTAGTACATTCTTAAACAAAGGATTACCGATGATGCTGTTTATCCATGCCTCCTCAACAACAGTAAGAGCAGACATAACTATTGTATTGGAGATTGCACTGGTAATTACCCCTGTGGGTCCCATCAGGGAAGCACCAATCATAAATTTTGCTCCAGGCCATATATACTCTTTGTAGAATTGATCTAATTGAGGTAGACAAGAGGCTAAGCCAACTATTCCTCCACCGACCGCCCCGATTATGGCACCTAGTGGACCGCCATATTGTGCTCCTGCCAGAGCACCGAACACCGTGAGGAATGGCTTCATCAGATCTGCTAACGTGTCCTCGGAGACGTAACCCATTCCCAGAGTTATCATGCCAGCCTGCACACCAGCCAGTATCATGTTCACCCAATCCATATCCACACCGCATCGAACACTCTTAAACGCTCCAGATCCAAACTCCATGTAGTCGGTGATATAAACACCGGCAGCTAACAGGATCGCTGATATAATGTTCATGTCAGGGTTCATCATGCTCCAAGTTACACACCCACCATAATAAATCTCTCCGCTCTGAAAGTCAGGGATAGGGCTTAATGTACTTGCTTCTAGTGCAGCAACTAGTGTGTAACCTACCGCTTGCAAAACTGGACCTACAACCAATATGAATGGAAGAACACTTGCTACTCCTGTGAGACCTCCAATAGCTATCTTGCCCCCGGCGCTTACAAGATTGTTTTCAACTAAAGTTTTTAGTGATTTTATGGTTGGACCCTGACAGATTTTCTCCAGTAGGGTTATAGTTTCCTTTTCGATAGCTCCCGGTTCGGTGATATGGTTTTCATTGCAGTGTTTAAGAAAGTCTATATGTGCTTTTTGGATTACATCTAGCGGTAAACCGGTTTTTTTTGCTATTTCAATGTCTTCCATCCCCGCTTGATATCTGCACCAAGCTACTAGTTGCATGGCGTACTCTTGGCTTATGTATTTGCTTCCCGATGTTGTTTTAAGTTGGAGTCGAGCCATGAGAGAGGAATCTACCACCTCTTTGACTGCTTCCAGTCTTGGTTTTATTTGTTCAAGCATAGCTTTTACATACATTGTTTTAGCAAAAGGGTTTATTGGAGTTTCAGGTCTTATTTGGTCTATTTGGTCTGCAACACTTCCTAATTTAATCATAGCACGCAGTAATATTCCTTGCATTTCAAAAGTAGGATTGTTGGCTAATTTGTTTGCGATAAATTTTAATCCTTCTTGGAACCCGGCAGAAACAATCTTAAAAGCATCTCCACTTTTAGCACCATCTATTACCCCCTTAATGAATTTTGAAACATGTCTCTCATAGATGTCACTAAACCAGTTTAGGTCCTTTTGCTTAGAATCATAACAGCAGGCTTCTGCAATGAAGTAAGTATCGATTATTCCTAAGACTGGTGTGAAGTGTTCGTCAGCAAGTTTATCACGTAATTTGAATATTTCTGCAACGGGATAGGTAACAAAAGTTCTAACAGCTTCATCCAAAAACATCATTAATTCGTGTCCTTGACTAGAGTCAGAATTCTGTTCAAGTTTACCAAGGATATAATCAACAAATGAGTAATAACCAGTTTGGGTTCCTTCTTTACCTGTGCTTACCTCCTTCCATTTTGCCACCACTTCAAACAATTTTGACTCTTGGTCTTCAGGGAGGACGCCTGAAACTCTTCCGTGGAAAACATGTCGCACATCATAGGGGCTGAGACCCTTATCTAGTCTTACGCCTTCTACCTGCAATTTTTCTTCATACTCAAGTTGACTGAAGGATTTAGCATCGCCACTTGCATCGGTAAACAGTTTTCCGTCTTTATCAACGGGTTTTCCTAAACTGTCTAGTAACTCCAAGTCCTCACCCTCAATATCAAAAGATGCACTACCACACCTATAGGAGTATTCTCCTGAGGTCTCTTTTGCTTTTATTGAAAGATAAACTTTATTCTTATAGTCTAGTCTTTGGGCTCCTACTATCGAAAGCAGGTTTATATATAGATCCATGTCAGAGGGAGTCCACCTATCTTTCTGGAAATTCCAAATGGAAAGAGCGTCGTCATTACCTTGGATTTCTTTTTCGGTTTTACTTGAAACGAACCAGCCTTCCTGTTGATCATCGGAATTAGGTACTAAGGGATTAATTTCGCGTAAAGTAGATAATGTTTCAAATAAACCCAAATCTTTGCATATAATCAAGGCCATTACCGGATTGCTATACAGCATCGCTTCAAGTTGGTCACAGAAATTCTTGGGGGAAACAAGATAATGGTTCCGATTATTTGCTCTATTATCTGCATCTACATAACTTGTTGTCATGGAGAACATATAGCTCATTATTCTCAGGAGATTGCCCATTTCGCTAATACCCGCTGGAGTAAGCTCCGATTTTAGATAAATATTTGTATCCTTAGGGGGGATCATAGTGCCTCCCAAATACGGGATAAATTCTCCCTCATCATGTTTGTATTCATAAACCGCAAAACTGTCTATACTGCCCTAACATCCTTTATTTTTCCGAGAGAGTTCGCCGCAGCTCTTCTCGTACGCCAGTCTGAATCCTTTAGTGCTTCTATCAGTGGTTCTACCGCTCTTTTATCTCCGTGTTCTCCGAGACCCCACGCTGCATTTTTTCGAACCTCAATGTCCTCATGTTTCAAGTCTTGAATCAGGGACTCAATAGAACTTTCCATTTTGTCTAATCCACCACAAGAATATTATTTACTTTCACTTATATAGTCAGCGCAAAGCAAAAACAAAAAACTAAAACCCCTACCAACACAAAAACCTCCAACTCGGAAAACCAGCAAACACAACCAAAACACCATGAAAAGCAAAAACCCCCCAAAAAAAAATTCAACCACGAGTAATACCAAGCTCAGTCAAAGTCTTCAACACGTTCTCCACCGCAGTGTAAATCTCCTCCTCCTTCTTAGCGCCTGTGCACACGAGCTTCCCGGTGGTGAACAATAGGATTACGACCTTGGGGACCTTCATGCGGTAGATTAGTCCTGGGAATTGTTCGGGTTCGTACATTACGTCGGGGAGCGTGTAGGCGGCGAGTTCCAGGTTGAGGTCGGTGCCCAGACTTGCTGAGGCTACAATGTTCTGTATCTGGATGATGGGTTCTGAGGTGGTGTCGATTATTCCCGCTTCCTGCAACTCTTTCACGATGCGGTTCACGGCTTTATGGACCTCCTTTTCGGATTTGGCTCCGGTGCAGACCATTTTTCCCGAATTGAAGATTAGTGTGGCTGTTTTTGGTTTTTCTAGGCGGTATACGAGTCCGGGGAATTGTTCGGGGTCGTATTCCACATTCAGTACGGATCTTGCTATTTTTTCGAGGTCTATTTTTTGGTCTATTGTTACGGATGCGACTACATTTTCTATGTGGACGAATTGTACTTTGGGCATGTGTGTTCCCCCATGTGTGTTTTGAACTTTAGAATTTTATACTGTTTTTTACTTATAAATTTGTATGTCTGTGGGGTTTTTAGATGTTTTGTTAGTTTGTGGTGGTTGGATGGTTTGGAATTCTTTGGTTTGGTTTTGTTTTTTTGGTGTTTTTTGGTTGTTTATTTTTTTTGTTGGATGATTTTGTTTGTTGAGTATAGTGCGAATAGTCGGATGTTGTGGTCGTCGTCTTTTAGGGCTTGGGTGAGGGGTTCTGTTGCTTTTGGGGTTCCGATGTTTGCGAGGGCTATTATTGCGCAGATTCGGACGATTTTGTCTTTGTCGTTTTTTAGGGCTTGGGTTAGTGGTTCTATTACTATTGAGTCTTTTATTTCTCCGAGTGTTAGTGCGGCTAGTCCTCGGACGTATGTGTTGTTGTTTTCTTTTAGGGCTTGGGTGAGGGGTTCTACTACTCTTGATTCTTTTATTTTTAGGAGTGCGTTTGCTGCTAGTTCTCGGACGTATTTGTCTTTGTCGTTTAGGGCTTTTATTAGGGGTTCCACTATTCTTGAGTCTTTTATTTCTGCGAGTGATTTTGTTGCATTTATTCGTACTTCGGGGTCTTTGTCTTGTACTAGTCGGTGTAGGTCTTCCCATGCTTGTTTTTTGTCTGTTACGTTGGGGAAGGCGTATGCGATGTTGTAGGCTATGGTGGTTCTTACTTCGCTGTTTTCGTCTTGTATTAGTCGGTGTAGGTCTTCCCATGCTTGTTCCTGGTCTGGTAGGATTGCGAATGTTATGCAGAGTTGTTTCGCTGCTTCTTTGCGTTCTCTAGGATTGGTGCTTGTGGTTTTTTTGTGGATTTCCTCGTAGTTTGACAAACCCTTAACCCCTTTTAGTTTAAAAAAATGATTTGACTTAAAATTGTTTCGATTAAAAAACATGTGTCTCATTAACTCTTCGGATTTTTGAGTGTTCCCCGCTCAGTTTATTTGAATGGTGATGGTTTTGTTTGTTTTTTATTGGATTTTTTTGGTGATTTGTTCAAGATCCTTTAGAAATTGTTGTATGTGTTGTTTTTTTACGTGGGGCATTACGACTATGCGGAGTATGTTTTCGAATTTTCCGAGGGCCCAGTTCTGTTTTCTTAGTTCTTCGTCGATTTGGCAGATGTCTAGGTTTTTTGAGGTTATTCCTACTATGTTTATGACTGGTTTGGTTGCGAGTTCGATGTTTTGTATTTGTTCTATTCCTTTTTCTAGTTGTTGGGTGATTTCCATGCAGTTTTTTACTATTTTGGTGTAGCCTTCTATTCCTAGGTGTTTTAGGGTTGCCCAGGTGGCGAGTATTGTTGCTCCGGGGCGGGTTCCGATTATTATGGGATGGGCGTAGGTTCCTCCGGCTAGGTAGGGGATTTCGAAGCAGTTTTTTAGGATGTATTTGCGGTCTTTGAGGAGGATTCCTCCTGCGGGTATGGGTGCTAGTCCCATTTTGTGGGGGTCTATGGTTATGGAGTTGACTCCTTTGTTTCGGAAGTCAAATTTGGGGAGTTTGTGTCCTAGTCGTTCTAGGAAGGGGATTACCATTCCTCCGAAGGCGGCGTCTACGTGTAGGTATAGATTGTTTTCGAGGGCGATGTCGGAGAGTTCTTCTATGGGGTCTATGGTTCCGAGGGATGTGGTGCCTGCTATTCCCACTATGGCTATTGTTTTCTCGGTGATTGCCTTTTTTACTTCGGAGATTTTTACTCGGTATTCTTGGTCGAGGCCGATTCGGATTAGGCGGAGGTCTAGTAGGTCGGCGGCCTTGTCGAATGAGGCGTGTGCTGAGACTGGAACAATTACTTGTGGTGTTCCTCCCTTACCTTTTGCTCTTCCAATGTTTCTGGCGATTCTCATTGCTACGATGTTGGCTTCGGTGCCTCCGCTTACCATGTATCCCCAGCTCTTGGGATTGTTCAAGAGGCTGCCGAGCATTTTTATTGTTTCTATTTCTATTTCTTGAGTTCCCTTGAATAGTCCGGGGTCTCCCAGATTTTTCTCCGGGTACATCATCATAACTTTTTTTGCTATTTCATGGGGAGTGGTACACATGCTTCCCAGGATTTTTCCGGATTCGTAGGTTAAATCCTTTTTCAGTTTCTCGTTTAGTTCTTCAAGTATTTTTTCTTGTGGTATTCCTGTTTGCTCCAATTATTTTTCACCGCTTTCTAGTTGTTTTGGTGGTTCTTTTTTCCAGTCCTTTCACCAGCGCGGTTATTAGGTTGTTCATGGGGGTTGGAACGTGGTGTTTTTCTCCGTACTGGGATATTGCTCCGTTTATGAAGTCGATTTCGGTGCGTTTGCCTTTTTCAATGTCTTGCAGCATTGAGTTTTTGTTTTGAGCTGTTTCTCTTGCTACCTCAAAAGTTTTTTCCACCGGGTCAGAGAGGATGTGGACACCGAGTTTATACGCTACATTCATTCCTTCCATTACCAGTTCCTTCATGCTTACCACTATTTCGGGAATGTCTAAGAGTGCGCCGTTTCTTAAACCGGTGAGGGCGCCGAAAGGGTTTATTCCTGCATTCACTAGGGCTTTTTCCCAGACCACCCCATAAATGTTTTGAGCGACGCTTGTGGCGAGTCCGCTTTCTGTGATCATTCGGGCAATTTTATCCACTTCGGATGTGTTTGGCCCGTAGCATCTTCCAATGATGGTTTCGCCGGCTCCGGTGTGGGTAATTTTTCCGGGTTTTTCTAATATTGCACCGTTGGTTGTTGTTCCTCTAATTATTTTTTCCTTCCCAATTATGCGGGCGGCTATTTCTTCGTTTCCCAAGCCATTCTGGAGACACATAACCCAAGTATTTTCACCAATCAGGGGGCGCGCATCTATAATTGCCCGTTCGGTGTCGTAAGCCTTCACTATAATTAAAACTAGGTCTACTAATCCCACTTCAGAAGGCTTTTCGGTGGCTTTGACTTTAATGTGGTGGTCGCCACTGATACCGGTTATTTCTAATCCATGTTTTCGGATAACATTCACTGTGCTTTTTTTATCAATTAGTATTAAATCCACTCCGCTCTCCGCAAGGAATCCACCGAATAGGCTTCCCATAGCCCCACTACCCATTACAGCTACCTTCAACTCTACACACCACTTTTTAATGCAACTAATAGCCTGCCTCGTCTAAGACTTGGTTTTCTTAATTTTATATAGACAGGAAGATGATTCTTACAAATATTTATGAGGTTTACTAGCCCAATGAAAAATACGGGTTATTAGAAAAAGTTTTTGTATGGGAGTTATTTTTTTAAAATGTCAAATTAAATTTTTTGGAGTGGGACTTGCTCTATTCATTTTTTTGTTTCTTTTGATAGAAGTTTTGTAATTGTGGGGTACTCTTCAATGTTTTTGTAAGGTAGGTACATGGAGTTCACAAACTCTTTTTGAAAGTCTGGATCTACGGCTAGCTCAAGGTATCGTATTTTCTTTGAGAGAGTGTATGCCGCATCTCGGGTTTCCTTAGAGGTTAGGCACATTTTGGCTCCGGTAACAGCTGTGTTCCCTACGAATTTGATTTTTTCCGTGGGTATGTCCGGTAGCATTCCAAGAATCTTGGCACTCATGGGATCTATGTGATACCCGAATGCTCCCGCTACGTAGACATGGTCCAAATCTTCTTTGGTGTATCCTCTTCTTCTCATGGTTATTGCTACTCCGGTGTGTATTGCGCCTTTTGAGAGTTGTATTTCCCCGATGTCTGCCTGAGTTATTGTAATATCGTTTCCGGTAATGGTTTCATTACCCCGAGCGATAACGAACTCTTTCACACCGTTTTGCTGAATTAATCGATTATTATCTACTTCTTTTTTGAATCGGCCTCTGTTGTTTATTACTCCGGTTCTGAATAGTTCCGCTATTCCGTCCAATATGCCTGAACCACAAATGCCTACTGGTGGTTCGTTGTCTATTGTTTTGTAACTTACCTCAAGGCTGCCTGAGTTTATTTTAATTTTTTCAATAGCGCCGGTAACCGCTTTCATTCCGTATTTTATGTGTGCCCCTTCGAAAGCGGGTCCAGAGGCACATGAACAGGCAAGTATATCTTCACTGTTTCCCACAAAAACTTCGGTGTTAGTTCCGATGTCAATTAGAAGTGAACGCTCTTCGCTTTCACAAACACCCGAAGCAATCACATCTCCAACCGCGTCAGCCCCTACAAAACCAGCCACGCATGGTAACACGTACACGTTTACCTCAGGTTCCAAGGCGAGACTCAAATCTGAGGTTCTTACATTTAGGGGGCTTTTTACCGCAGGGACATATGGGGTATAGGATACGTATTTTGGTTGGATTCCCAGAAAGAAGTGATGCATAGCGGTGTTTCCCACAATGGTGATTTCATAAATGTTTTTAGTAGTGATGCCCGCAGTGCTGCACGCCTGCTTCATTAAGGAATTTATAGCGCCTACAACCAGTCTCTGAAGTCTTGTTAAGCCTTTTTCTCCCTCAAGAGTGTAGGATATCCGGGTCATAACATCCTCTCCGTGGGATATCTGGGGATTTTCTATATAGGATATTTCTTCGGTTTCACCGCTTACTAGATTCACGAGATATCCTACAATTTTGGAAGTTCCTATATCAACTGCAAACCCGTAAAGAATGTTTGAGGTGTCTCCCGGTTCCACAGCAACCAGTTTTTTATCGTTCCAAAGAACCGTTGTTACATCCCAGTCTTTTTCTCTTAAAATATCGGGTAAGTTTCGGAGTAATCTTTGACTCAGTTCCAGACCAGTAATCCCATACTCATCGTTTAAAGCATCTAGCATTCTTTCCGCGTCTGGCCTAATGTCGTGCAGAGTTGGCTTCGGTAAAACCATATGAAACTTTTTTACTAAAGGCTCTAGCTTCACTGGACGCTCCATACCTGTGATCTGAATTCTTCGAACCCTTATTCGACTCTCCTCAGGAATCTCAACCACCAAGTCTCCTTTGGCTACGGTGCAGCATGCTAGACGATAGCCAGCAGATATTTCACTTTCCGATAAATGGTTCCTCTCAAGATCAATCACTTCACTTACTCGGCTTTGGTCTTGTATAATTATGCGACACTTACCGCAGCTGGCTTTTCCACCACATTCCGATCTTAAACCGATTCCCGATTCCTCAGCAACATCCAAAATTTTCTGATCAGGATTAGTTTCAACCTTTCGTCCTTCCGGTTCAAACTTAATAGTTATTTTCTTCAAAGTTATTCACTCCGTGGTGAAGTCTTTAATATAAACAGAGAACCATTCATCTACGTATTACCAATTAATTATTCAAACTTTTCAGTAGTTGGTTTTTGATTTAAATGTTTATCACCAATCTTGAAACGTGGTCATGATTTTTACTATCAATATATGAAAGAGGGTTATGAAAATTCAAGGATGCTATTCACTAATTTTTCTCTTATAGATTTTTAATGAGGTAGATTTTAAGGAATGTTGGTGCCTTTCTTTGCGATTTCTGTGAGGCGGTCTTGGATTAGTTCTAAAACTTCTCCTAAAACTTTTTTGTTATCATACTCCTTGAGTATCTTTTCGAGTTCTTCTTTTGGAGACTGCTTTAATTTTTTAACTTCTTCGACCAAGAGAGGCATGCATCTCACATGATTATCAACAATGGTGATGTTTGCTAATTGTGAGGTTCTGCTTAGGGGGTTAAGATCCACGGCGATTACGGTTTTTCCTATTTTTTTTAAGGCTTGGGTTCTGTCGCCGTCCTCTATTGGTACTAGAACAGTGTCGGCAATTAAAATTCCCTTCCGGTCCACGACTCTTCTCACACTTGAAATTTCGGGAATTTCCCCGTCGGCTGTTTCTCCTACTCCTAGTACCTCTTTAGCTCCTGCTTCTTCCAAAACTTTCTTAATTGCTTCCAAGCGTTCTGTGCTTCTGTAGAAAATGTTTACCTCTATTTTGGCTCCTGATACTTCTGAGAGTTCAATTATTTCCTTGGGTGTTAGAGCAGCGGAGTTTCCATTGACGCTGATAACGGGATATTCGGATAATAACAATGCTGCTGCGGCAGCTTTGATAGCCTTCTTAGCGGGAGGCGTTGTTTCTTCTCCTAAAAGGTAGTCAAAAGCTTCTCCTCGACCATGGGCTATTAATCCCGCTTTTGCAACCACGTTATGCTCCATTCCCTCAATAATTCTATGTCTTATTCTCAGGGATTCTGCACGAGGATGATCGTCAGGAATTTCACTCAATCCATTTATCCTCCTAAATTAGCCTCGCTCCGATATTGTCGATTTTTGACACGAAAACAACTCCGTCGGGCATACACTCATTAAAAATTTCGCAAGCATTCTTTGAATCATTCTTATCAACAAAGCAGAAAACAGATTGGCCTAGCATAACCATACTGCAATAAGTGAATCCCGCATCTTCTAGACTCCGAATTGTATCAATAACGGTTTGAGAAGCTAAACCGGTTTGCATAGTGAATTTTTTTGAAAGAGCAATCAAGTTATCGATGGAAGCTTCCTTCAAAAGCTCTTTTACCAGCTTATCACCAGCTCTATTAATTTTTTTTCTTTTCTCAGGGTTAGAAAGAACTTCTTTTGTTTCCAGCATTCCAACAGAACCGCAGACCACGGCGAAATTGCAGGCAGACGGTATGATGTCTATCTGGCCGTATCCCGGTGCCCCCGGCTTAAGTCTTATTTCTACACCCCCTCTATTTTGGGCAATGACATCCCCTAAACCAGTTTTGTGAGTAACCTCTGCAATATGAGCAAGCTGTGCACTATTGTTCTTGGTCAGTCCCAAATTCAGAGCCTGGTTAAGAGCAAGAGCAGTACTCAGAGCCGCCGCACCACTAGCCCCGTATCCAGCTCCCACCGGAATCTGCATTTCCTGAATAACTTTCACATCGTATTCTTGGCCATGTTTCTGAAGGGCCAGGTCCAGTGCAAGTCTCACAACTGTTTGAGTCACGTTAGCTTCACATTTCTTACCATTGATAGAGATTTCCACCGATGTATGATTTGAAGGAGTTACCTGAACTCGGGTTATAACACCGTGTTGTATAGAGAACCCTGCGCCCTTAGAACCCTTTAGCAGAGGATCTATTGGTGCATCACATATCTGGAAAAAAACCGTTACATGTCCTGGTGCGAAGGCGCTTGCGTCTATAACCAAGGTTACTCACCTCCATCCGGTAATTCTTTGAAATCGGATGGTTTTGAAGATGGCAATAATCCATTTTACTATATTTATGAAGACGACATTTTTTATTAAATAAAAGGGTTATGGTAATATTAGTAACAGTGGCGATGTGTGACCTTTGTATTTGTAGGTTTTCTACTAATTTCTCTGCCTCTAGTATTTTAGTGCGGGTATTATTGATTTTATTCAATAGTTAAAAAAATTAAAAGTCTC
>DXJA01000389.1 GCA_019056875.1 Candidatus Jordarchaeum madagascarense | reverse complement strand
TACGGGTTAATCATGGCAGCGTAGGCGAAGAGGCATGCAGGAAACAAGGAAAATCCGAAACCAAAACAGGCGAAACCCTAATTAACAAAACCTAAAAAATCGAACGAATCTACATCGCCATCTAATAGTTCAGTTCTTGGATATTTTTTGGAGGTGTCTTGTTTGCCTTTAAGGATGCATGAAAACGAAACCTTGACCCCTAGAGAGAGGATGGAAACGGTTTTGAACCTAAAGGAACCCGACCGTGTTCCTATCATTGCTGCTTTCCACGCGGCTCAGGCTAGGTTAACCGGGATGACCGTGGAGGAGTTTTTCTTTAATATACCGAAATCCTACGAAGCAACCAAGAAGGTTTGGGAAATGTTTGGGGGCTTCGACGTATACACTGGCTGTTCCCCGATCCTTGGTTATTATCTTCCCTGGCCCAACTCGCACAGCATGTTCTATTTCGATTGGACTCTTCCAAAGGGTAATATTCCTGAGCAGATGCATGAGAAAGAGCTTATGAAACGGAGTGACTATGATCTCGTAATTGAAAAGGGTTTCGCTCCGTTTAAGAGGAGAACCGAGTTAGAGAAGGATTTCATGAATTATGTAGGTCAGTTCGCAGCTCTAGACACGAATAGTTGGCTAAGGGAAATGGATGTTCCGTCTATGTTTGTCGGGGCTATAGAACCTCCAGTTGATGTTATTTCTTTTCTGAGAAGCTTTAACAAATATCTGACGGATGTTGTTGAGATTCCCGATAAGATTGTAGAGGCCTGCGAGGCTACTGTGGATGAGATGCTTGCCACCCTAGATGTACAGATCCAGTTCCTAGGTGATGAAAAAGGTCCAAAAGCGGTTCTCTACGGATTCTCACGCGTAGCATCAAGTTTTATTTCGCCCAAGAAGTTTGAACTCTTCTGGCCCCACCTTAAAAAAATTGTAGAAGCCATTATAAATAAAGGATGCCTTGTACAGTTCCACCTGGACAATGATTACACTGACTTTCTAGAATATTTCACAGAATTTCCAAAGGGCAAAACATGGTTCCACTTGGATACAACAGACATATTTAAAGCCAAAGAAATTCTTGGCGATAGAGCTTGCTTAATGGGAAACCTACCACCGCAGATTACCGGGCTAGGGACACCGAAAGAAGTGGAAGATTATTGCAGAAAACAGATAGAGGGCTGCATGGAGGGCGGAGGCTACATACTGTGTTCCTCCTGCGTGCTACCAGACGATATTCCGGCTGCGAATCTAAAGGCTATGAAAGACTCGGTGATGAAATACGGATTCTATCGAGCCTGAATTAGGAGCCAGAAAAGTTAACAGATAAAATATGGTAGCTTCAATCAATTTACTGGGAGTGTTTAGTTGCTTTACCGTGACTCTGCTACCAAAGCTCAAAAGCTATATTATGAAATGATTTTAAAATCCGGCTTCCCGGTCAAAGGGTTGAAACCAGAAGATCTGGAAGTGGTTGACTTCGGCCTGAGCCAAGGAGAGCTGGATTCCTTTAAGATAGTGGGCCTCGGAATATATGTGCTGGTTAACGCAGCCGAATGTGGTAAGATTCTTTGCTTTCTTCCAAACCAGTACATGCCCGAGCATCGTCATCAGTCAGTGATAGTTATGCCAAAAGGCTCAGAATTTAGGAAGGGCTTCCTCGATTTAAAGAAGATTGTAAAAGACTTTAGAGGACTTGAGGAGTATGGGGAAGACGCGGTTTACTTGGTGCCCGAAAGCGAAAAAATTCCAGCCCCCAAGGAAGGAATACTCATTCCCGGAAAACAGGAATACTTCCACACCATTAAGGGCGCAGGTTCAATGTTCGTACCCGGAGAACCCACCGCTAACCCTACCTACAAAATACCCAAAGACCAACGTCCCTATACCACAGCACAACATGAAGTTTTTCTAGAACCCGGAGTGGGTTTCCATCTCGCCGATAACACGCCCCACAGTGTTGTGGCGGGACCCGAAGGTCTCGTAGTCTTGGAGTTCTCCCTGACCAGCAGGGATCCCTTGGACATATTCACTAATCCCAACATAGATCGGATTACTCGCATCGAAGAACGTCCCAAATAAAAACGAATGAAGGAATAATTATGAAAGAAAGAAATGAATCCATTCTTGTTTCTCATACTCACTGGGATAGAGAGTGGTATAAACCGTTTCAAACTTTCCGAGGACATATGGTGGAAATGATTGACCGTCTGATAAACCTGATGGAGAAAAACCCTGACTACAGGCACTTTTTACTGGATGGTCAATCAATTCTGCTTGAAGACTACTTTGAGGTAAGACCTGAAAACGAGGAACGGATTCGTTCACTGGTTAGTCAGGGACGCTTGAGCGTTGGTCCCTTTTACGTTCTACCGGACATGTTTCTAGTCTCCGCAGAATCTATAGTGCGGAATCTGCTTCTCGGCATAACGATTGCTGAAGACTATGGAGGAGCGCAGAGAATCGGCTATCAACCCGACTGCTTTGGTCAAATAGCTCAAACGCCCCAAATAATGAAGGATTTCGGTTTTGAAGGATTTATCTTCTGGAGGGGATTGGGGGATGAAGTCGATACTCTTCCAACAACTTTTCAGTGGGAGGCTCCTAGCGGAGACAGAATCCTCACCCATCAGATTGCGCTTGGCTACTTCAATGTGGGTGATCTGCCAGAAAGTGTGGATGACGCAGTTACGCTAATTGAAAAGGCAAAAGTCATGCTTGAGCAAAGAAGTAACAGAAACTTCTACCTGCTGCTCAACGGGCACGATCACGCCTATCCCCAAGAACATGTTCCCCAAATAATAAAAGTCTATAATGAAAGGCATCCAGACGAGCCCATAAAATACGGGAGTCTAGCAGATTTTTTCAATCAACTCGGAGAGAACAGCGGGGACTTGCCTGTGCATAGGGGGGAGTTCAGAGGGGCGCGCATGTTCCCGGTTCTAAAGGGAGTTCTCTCTTCCCGCATGTACCTGAAGCAAGCAAACAATGGATGTCAGACAAAACTCGAAAACTATGCAGAGCCCTTCTCCGCCTGGGCGTGGACTCTTGGAGAGTTTTATGATAAAGAATACCTGTGGCTGGCTTGGAAATGGCTTCTTAAAAACCATCCTCACGATAGCATCTGTGGCTGTTCCTTGGATCAAGTTCACAGGGAGATGGAAACCAGATTCGCTTGGAGTGAACAGATAGCTGATTTCTGCACAAAGAGAGCAATGGAGCAAATAGCCTCTAAAACCCCTACTGCTGACGGTGAATTTGCCATAGCAGTCTTTAACCCCTCCCCTTGGACAAGAACCGGAGTCGTGGAATTTTACTCTGATCCCTTCCCGCTTTTCACCCTTTCAAGCCAACACTTTACCTTTAACCCCTCCCTTCTTAAAAGTATGGAGTTCACTCCGGACCGCGACGTTTGCGTTGTTGACCAAGATGGAAGAACCCAACCGGTAGAAGTCTATTACAAACCAGAGAACTACCGATTCAGATTCTTTGAAAACATAACACCGTACACCATGAGGTTCCTCGCCGAGAATGTTCCGGCTTGCGGATACAAAATACTATACCTAAGAGAAGGAAGAGCCGAAAGTGTACCGTCAACCCTTAAGGTCGACGTTAAGGATAGAATTATGGAGAATGAATATCTAAGGGTAAGGTTTAATTCTAATGGCACAATTGACGTAACAGAGCTACAAAGTGGAGTCACCTTTTCGGGACTACACATGTTTGAGGATGTGGGAGACAATGGTGACGAGTATAACTACTCTCAACTTAAGGAGGACACGGTTTTCACTAGTGAGAAATTGAGTGCTGAAATCTCCTTTGAGAAACAACCCACGCGGGTGGACGCCGTTGTAAAGATCGAAATGCTTCTTCCAAAAGGTTTAGATGAAGAAAATCGTAACCACCGTTCCAATGATAGAGAGCCCCTAAAAATAGTTTCACGTATATCTCTATTTCCCGGCTCCAGGTTTGTTAACTGCGAAACTGAAATTGAAAATAATGTTAAGGATCATCTTCTAAGAGTTCTCTTTCCAACAGGTATAATATCCGAGTTCGTCCATGCTGACGGTCACTTTGGAGTTGTTGAAAGAAGCCTAAAACTTCCTGATGACACAAACTGGATGGAAGTGCAAACCACCGCGAGCCACCAAAACTTCTTCGTGGACATAAATAACGGACAAAAAGGCTTGGCCATAGCAAACAAGGGACTGCCTGAGTACGAGATTTACGGAGAAGAAGAGAGAACTATCGCGGTAACTCTTGTCCGCTCGGTTGGCTGGCTGTCAAGGAACATAGACCATAACAACCGCAAAATATTCGGAGGCCCAACTATACCAACGCCGGAAGCTCAGTGCCAAGGCAGTCTCTTAGCAGAGTATGCAATAATTCCTCACCCTGGAGACTGGGAAGAAGCACATGTTCCAAGAATCGCAAGAGAGTTCAAATACGAACTAAAAGCAGTGGAAGCCAAGAATCAGAGCAATAAGCTATCCGCATCCACGAGCTTTTTGGAGGTGGAACCCTCATCTATAATTCTATCTGCCGTTAAGAAAGCTGAGAAGGAGGAGGCTCTGGTAATCCGCATCTACAACAATGGTAAAAGAGAGCAAAACGCTATACTAAGACTCTATAAACCAGTGAGATCAGTTGGCCTAATTAACCTTAGAGAAGAGGAACCAGCAGAGCAAAATTCAGTATCACTGGAGGGAAATAAAGTCCTTTTGGGACCCATTCCCACAGCAAAAGTGGTTACACTAAAAATCCAGTTTGAAAAGGCCTAATCAACCCTAGAATATCTTCTTTGGGTGAAAGGAGTGAGTGTATTATGCCTCAACTTGTAAAAGGAGGAAAATATGCATTTGGTTGGTCAAAGGTAGGAAGTAATGGAAAAATCGTAATTCCTGATGAAGCGATACGGGAATACAGTTTGACGATAAATAAAAATGTTATTTTGATGCCCGGTAGCAAGCGTTCAGGGGGATTTGGTTTAACTACGGTGGGATTATTGAAAAATTCACCTCTAGCTTTTACATTGGACAGAGCTCCACAACTTGCCGAGTTTAAAATATCTGAGGGAGAAGCATTAGAGATTAATGGAAAAACATATTGTTGGGTAAAATTGCAGCATGATGGTATTATCATTGTTCCTATAGAAACGCTAAAAAGATTTGGGGTTAATCCTGATGATTGTTTACTTGCTGTGAGGGGTAGTAACAGAGCTATTGGCTTTCCCGTAAGAGGTCCAATAATTGAGGAGGCAAAAAAGCATCCTGAGATAGAACTTTTTGAGTGAGATTATATCAAAGAGGTTTTTGCTAAAGAGCTGGGTGGCTAGTGGTCACTTAATTCCCGCTTTATTCTTTATAGATTGCCAATCCTGTTCTTCAGGCGTGGCAGGGTGTTCAATAAAGAAATCTATCTCAGAGCTTCCGTAATAATCGCCGCCAAGGACCGCAGCTTCCTCTCCGAACATGTACCACATTTTGCGGAGTTCCTCTTTTGACTGATTCGGTTTTCGAAAATCTTCGAGTGAACTCCGAACAAATCGTCTTGCGAACTCGATTGCGAGTTCCAAGGTCGGAAATCCATCGATGACATAATCCTGTTCTGGTTCCATATGGTAATTGTCGATGATAAGGACAGAATAACGCTTTTTCTCACTCAATTTCGGCACCCACCTAATTTAACTTCTTTTAGACTTGTTTTCAAAAACAAGAAACCACCATTTTTTGGTTAAAAGCTTCATACAAGTCCTTCCATTTTATACCATTCCTCAGTTGCCTTAGCCCGGATTGCACTGTGGTCTACGAGTTCTCCGTCAGCGTCTCGTAGGATTCTTTGAAACATTGCGTCGGCTATGTCCTTATTTTCCTCTATAATGTTCAGGTTCTGATTTGGATCCTTTTTCAGATCGTATAAATATTCTCTACTCCTCAAATAATTTGAGATGTATACGAATTCTCTGTCCTTTATCCAAACATAACCATTAAACCCTGAAGTTGCATAACTCCGCTCTTCCCGTTCCCCATTTATTAAAGACCAGAGTTCGTTTCCATCTGTTAGTTCAAGGGATTCGACTTCAAGGAACTTGAGTATGGTGGGGACAATGTCATGATTGTAAACGAATCCTGAAACACGCTTACCCTTATTTAAACCATCAGGGTGTCTGATGAAAAATGGGATATCCATTAATTCCGGGTAAAGGCCTCGGGGAATTTTCCCTATAATGTTATGCTCTCCAAACTGATGTCCATGGTCACTTATCAGTATCACTAATGATTTATCTAGCAACTCAAGCTCTCTCATTTTTTCTATAAATTTTCCAAACCAAGCGTCAACCATGGTGACCTCGCCGGCATAAAGAGCTCTCATGTATTTCAGCTCTTCCAGGGTTAGATAATCGTTATTCGTTGAATAATTCGGAGTGATAACCTCTCTCCCATTGTAGTTGGAATAATAAAGATCACGATATTCTTGAGGGGGATCCCATGGCTCATGAGGGTCAAATGAATCAATGAAGAGGAAAAATTTATCCACTTCTCTGTTTTCTTCTACCCATTTTATTGCAGCGTTGAACACTTGGGGCGCAAAGTAATCCTCCTCGGTCTGGCGCTCTGCTATGTTCATGAGATACTGTGGAAGTATAGACATCATATGTTCACAAACTCCACTCTGGGGAATGTGGCGTTCCAATTGTTTCGGGTCAGGTTTCGGTGAGGTTCGGTAGGGGTCTACCTCCTGACCTCTAATCAACTGCCACTGAGAATATCCCCGATGAAAATTCATACTAGGTTTAAAATAATGGTAAGTATCCGTTATGAATGCAGTCGTGTAACCCGCCCTGCGAAGAATCTCAGCCAGAGTTGTTTGCGACTCAGGAATCGGCTCCCAGCCGTAAGCTTGCACCATATCCCCTTTTCTAGGATAATACTCTTTGAACGGAAAAGTTCGGACTCCCGTGTGTATAGACCGTCGGAATGGTATTGTGGGAAGGGATTCGGGGTGAGCCTCCTCAAAAATAACACTTTCCCTTGCAAAAGCATCCAAATTAGGAGTTTTTATCCAACTGTTTCCATATATTCCGACATGATCTTTTCTCAATGTATCCAAAACAATTATTACCACATTCAAACCCTTTACACCAACTTTTATAACTAAGAGAAAGCAATTAATTTCATCCACTTCATAAGAGTCTCGGTTGGTAAGCCACTAATACTTGTACAATATTTTAATCTAACTTATTAAAGTAAAACTTTTTCAAACATAATTTAGCAGCTCTAAAAAGGTATGATTATAATGACCGAAAAACTCGTAGATGCCATGGCTAATCTGGAAAGGAGTACCGTATTAGAAAACGTAAAAAGCGAAATCGCAAGGGGTGTAGATCCCTTCGAAATAATAGAGCGCCTCTCTCAGGGATTAAAAATTGTAGGTGACCTCTACGATAAGAAGGAATATTTTTTAGCAGAGCTGATAACAGGGGGAGATATTTTTCAAAACGCATTTCAGGAAATAAAGCCCGTCTTAGAGAAGAAAGGCCTCAAAACCAAAATTAAAGGAAAAATCGTAATTGGAACGGTTCGCGGAGACCTCCACGATATAGGAAAAAACATTGTAACAATGATGCTAGTATCCTCGGGGTTTTTTGTCGAAGACTTGGGAGTTGATGTGCCACCGGAAAGGTTCATAGAGGCAATCAAGCAAATAAATGCGGATATTCTTGCCATGTCTGCTCTTCTCACGGTAGCATTGGACGCTGCGAAGGAGACAATAAAGTTGCTGGAAAAAGAGAATCTCAAGAGTAGCGTAAAGGTAATTTGTGGAGGGGCAGCCTTCGACGAAGACATTGCAAAAAAGATTGGTACTGATGCTTACGGTAAGAATCCTCTTGAAGCTGTAAAAATTTGTCAAAGACTACTAGAATAAAAACCTTAATCATCAAATATCTGAGTCTGTCAAATCGGGCATTTACGTTACTAAACTCTGCATTTTTTTATGAAATTTTTCTATTCAACAACTATTTCAGCTATGCCCTTGGTATTTGCTTGTTTTAAAACTAGCGCTTGACCTTTGCAGTGCATAACACAGGAGAAACAATCGGTTCTAGTAGCACATTTAGATATGTCGACTTCAAATCTTGGATGGATATCTTTGATTGCGCGAACTGGGCAGTCTATTATACAGTTTCTGCAGTGTTGGCATTTTTTCGGGTGAGCCAAGAAAGGATAGTTGAATTTCAAATAACCACTTTCTTTACGATTGTTTAGAGCATTAGAAACTAATAAAACAGTCTATATATTCCTTTCTAAGGCTCACCATTAAGAGATTCCACAACCTCTTCTTTTTTCGAGGATTAATATCTGATTTCATTGTTTATTTACTAATAAAAGCTTTATAATTTTCTTGTACCCAAAATAATTTTAAAAATATAACAGAATATCC
>DXJA01000388.1 GCA_019056875.1 Candidatus Jordarchaeum madagascarense | reverse complement strand
CGCCGATGGTGCTACCACACTTTTCACACTAATTCTTCAAATTAGCCACTTACTTATTTATTAATGAAACACACTTTCTCAAAAATAAATTTTAGCCAAAAAATGGTGGTAACCAAAGTCACAATTCAAATCTTTTCCGAATGTCTCCTGGAAGGTATAGTAGAAGTGCAAAACCAATTATCGCGGGGATGACGTGGGAGATTTGTATGAGTATGGTGTTGGAGGTTAGTGAGGATAGGGTGTATATCACGTTTAGGTTTAGGTTGGGTGGTATGAAGGGAAGAATTATGTTGTATATCGCATATGAGACCGTGAATATGTAAGCCCACTTTTTTAGCTTGTAAAATCCCAAGCCCGATACAAATAGACTAGCACCCAAAACGAAAAGCAGCATCATGGTTACAAAAGTTTGGGTGGCTCTCGGTAACTGGATCAAATACGATAAGATCCAAAAGTTCAGAATAATAGGGGAAAACGCATAGTATAACAAAAAGAAGGTCTGAAGGCTTGTTGTTTGCCAACTTAGCATTGGCATCACGTAGGAAAAATACCCGCCCAGTATGGTTATAAAATACATGAAAAATAGGAAAACTGAAATGATCAATGAAGCTAAAGGTCTTGTGCTCAACATTAAAACCTCTCTTTATTATCCATTAATTCGAATTACACTTATGCCGATTTAAAAAGACCAGGGTTTAAAAAGTGGAAAGAAACCCTTAAGTTTTTCTTTTATTACATCACTCAATAAAAATATTTTTGGGATAATACAAGATCGATGGCTTGGTTGGAGATTTGGGAAGGTATTTATGTTAGTTTTTATATAAAAGATGATTAAACCTCGGCTCAAAGAGGGTGTTGTGATGACTTTAGAGGAGCTAGATTATGGTGAAGTGGCGTCTATTATAAACGGGAACTTGGCACATGCAAATCGATTATATGAAGAGGAAAAAATTAATTGGGTTGAAAGGGATATCCTAATCGCTGCTTGCGGTCTCGGAAGGAAAGATAAGAGTGCTGAAGAGAAGCTCTACCAACTTTTTCAAGAATATCTGGAAGGGGAAGGTTTTGAAAAATTGAAGCATTTCGTGGAAAACAGAAGTAGAGTTACCTGGCTGGTCTTTGCGAAATCGTACAAGGTTCGCAAGGAGGTACCACCAATAGAGGAAAAGGGTTTGGATTTCGAAGAGCATCGCAGGAAGCAGGTAATAATTAGAGAATCCTTTGTCGATATTATGGAGAAGAAATGAGTATGACTCGAAATTGAGGGAAATAATATGGAATGCGAGGAGATATTAGAAAAAGCAAAACAGGCCCAAGAAAAAGGGGAGCTTAGAGAAGCAATCGAACTTTACCAACAGGCTACTGAATGCTTTGATAAGGCTGGAAAAAATGAACAAGTAGCCAAGACATTCCACCTTTTAGCAGAACTCTACACCAAGAAAGAGGATTACTTCATGGCGGCTCAAACGCTCAAAGACACCATATTACGCTACGTATTCTCAGGCAACATTGAAGCGGCAGAAGAGGTTTCAAAAAAGGTAAAAGAAGAGGAAATAAGAAACCATGAAACCTTTCAGTTTGCACTTAACATTATGGAGCAGAGAATAGCAGCAATAGCTAGAGGGGAGGAATTTATCTTCGAGCCCCTAACAGATGAAGAAATGGGATCTGCTCTGAGTCAAATTGAGGAAAAAATTGAGATCACGCCAGCAGATAACGCGGTTTATGCGATTCTTGGAGGTAAAACGGATAATTTTATTCCATCTGTGGAAAGGATTCAATTAAAAGGTCAACCGACCGCAGGCCAATTACAGAAATTACTTAAAACGGCTCTGCAGAAAAAAAGGAGTAGAGTAAAATCCGAAATCATTTCGACAGTTACGGCTAAAACGGACGGAGAAGACTTTGAAGTAAGCTTTAAAACGGGCATCGAAAAAGAGAATTCGGAACTTGTAGCCAAAGTTTCTTTTGAAAATACTTACGAAGCTTCTTTAAAAGACCCCCTCCTCACATGTTACATCCCGGCAAGCTATGATGTTCAGAGAATAGATTCCAAGATTAAACCCAAAAAAGAAACCGCCCTTGAAGGAATGGAAGCATCATTTGACTTGAAAAAGTTTCCACCAAAAGAAAAAATCAACATTAATTTTATACTGGGAAGAAACATCTCTCGAACCCTGATAATAGGGCAGGGAAAAGAAATATTGGTGATTAGAACATATGCTCCAATTATTAAGGAAACCCCTACCCGTTACAAATCACACTTTACCCTTCTAAATAACACCGGCAAAAGTATGGAGGGTGTTATCTTAGAGGATATAATTCCTTTAGAGTTTTCAATCATAGAAATTTCCGCAAAGGATGTTAAACCATACGCAAAAGAGTTTGGAGACACTGTTTTACAATGGAAATTATCCAAATTTGAGAAAGGCAATAAGTTTGAAGTTACCTATCTTTTGGAACCTAGAAAAACAGTCAGAATAATCGAAAAACAGTTGCAGTTAAAGGATGGGCGAAACATAGGAAGACTAATAAAAATCATAGAGCCCCTTGAGAAACAGGGCAAATTTTTGGTAAATATAGACTTCCAAAATTCCACACACACCGATTTTGAAGATGTTAAAATAAGGGACCCGATTCCCCTAACCCAAAAACTAGTAGGAGCATCCATTGAACCGAAAGTAACAACAAACGAAAAAACGCGTTGCTTATCGTGGCATTTCGGCAAAATCATGGCGGAGCAATCAACAGAAATTTCTTACATGACCGAGGGAGAGGAGACGCCTTATAGTGAGCCCCCAGCAATCGAGCTAAAAAGATACCAGAGCCACGAGGTCAGAAAGATATCCACCGAAAAATATCAAGGCATTCTTAGAGAGTCAGAAATGTTAACGAAGTTTAAAAAACAAGTTACTTAAAAATTTACAATGGTACTACCTTCCTTCAAGCTGAAACGATGTGGATTTACTGTTTGCATTTTTTTGAACTATGGTATTAAAGAAAATAATATTGAATGTAAAAGACGAATGAGAAAAATGGAGAGTAATATTAGAAAGTAGGAGATAAAAAAAAGGAAAACAAGGTAAATAAAAGCGAAATGTAGATAATTTAACGCGAGCCTTTTAAGATGACAACTACTTTTTTCTGGAAGCGTTACTGTCTTTTACTTACCTCTCTCTTGCCTTACTCTATTTTTCTCTTTTCCCTTTTCATTTTTTTGATTAGGCTCTCGATTTTTTCAGCTCTTTTCTCCGAGTCTCTTCCAAGTGAGTCAAAGAGTTTTGCTACTTGCAAAGCATTTTTTTTCTTGGCTTCGGCTTCCATTTTTTTGTAAGTGCTTACAGATCTTTTCTCCCAACTAAGGGCGGTTTCTAAATTGCTTTTCTTTCGACTTGACATAGATTTCACCCCTAATGACGTTGAGTATTTTTGTAATATTATACGTTAATTTTATTAAACTTATCGGCTAAAAATCATTTTTTTAGCGTGGATTCCCCATTAAATACAATATTTTTTCGCAATTAAAGATCCTAATTCTATTTTTGCTCCAATTTTTTTAAAAAAAAATAACTCAATGAAAAGCAAATATATGTATTCAAGAATGAGTAAATGAAAATTAGATGAGGAACCAAAAAAAGTTATATTAAAAAAAAGAAACAGGGTAAAAAAATAAAATTCAGAGTTGAGTCTAACTGATGCGACTAGATTTATTTTTTGGCCGCTTTTAGCGTCTTCATTCTCTCCTTCTCTTTCCGCTCTCTCTCTTTTCTCTTTTCTTCTTCCTTTTTGAGATTCAATGAGGCATTGTTGATATCTCTGATGTGCTTCTCGGCGTCTTTCCTAATGTTTCCATAAACTTTCATTAATATTCTGTTATCTTTTTTTGTTGCGTCGGCTTCCATTTTTTTGTAGGTCTCTAGTGTTTTCTTTTCCAAAGCGAGTGCGCTCGCTAGTGGATCGGCCTTTTTTGGTGCTGATTTAGATTTTGCTTTTGACATAACTCTCACCCCTTAAAGTGTACTTCATAATTGTTTAAT
>DXJA01000387.1 GCA_019056875.1 Candidatus Jordarchaeum madagascarense | reverse complement strand
ATTAGTTCAAGACTCTTTTCGAAGCTGTCCATGCGCTTGGCTGTTTCTTCCCTTAGCAGTCTCATTTCTTGTTCGAAGCTGTCCATGCGCTTAGTCATTGTTTCTAGGTTTTTTTGGAGGGTTGTGGTGTTTTTTATTATGCCTTCTGTTTGGTGGGCTATTTTTTCTGTTAGACTCTTTATTTCTGTGGTTAGGGATTCTATTTCGCGTCTTGTTAGGGTAGCCTCTGCAAAGAGCGAGTAAATTTCGTCTCTGAATTCTTCGTCAGTTTTTAGTAGTTCAAGTATTTTCTTTTTTAGTTCGTCTCTGGAAATTGTCATTTGAATCCCTACTCTAGTTTAGTAGAAATCCCCACTTAATAAATGTTGGAAGCATATATAAACTGAGCGATAAATAATGAAAGAATCTTTATGGATCTCCACTTTTATTTCTGTTTAAAGCTTTGTGGAGGTGTTTTATTGTTTTAAGTTGAATTGGAAGACGATATGGTCTCCGTTTCTCTTGTGTTTAATTGTGAATGTTTTTAGTTCTGGGATTTCCTTTAGTAGCATGTTTTTGATTTTTTCTGTTTGTGGAGTTGCTTTTAGGATGAGGTTGAAGCTTTTGTCCGATATTTGAGGGTAGTGTGAGCTATGGGGGTTTCCTTCGCTATGAACTTCACCAATTATTCCTAATTTCAGCTGTATAGATGCTCCCTCTATGGTTCGTGAAGCACCTATTATTGTTTGGTCTGTAATCTCGGATAATACCTTTTCAACCTGTTCTAATGTGGTTTGAGATATTTCTAATTCTTTCTTTTTTATATGTTCGTGTAAAATCTGGTGTAATACTTGGTATAGTAAGTGGTCTTTGGGGACGGTTTCAAAGAAGGAGCCGTCAACAATTGAGACCTTTACTTTGTCAGGGTTTTCACTGTGGGTTCTTACTAAGTAGAAGCATCGCCTTTCAAATGTGTAATATTCCTCTTCAAGGGATTTTTCATCTATGACGCTGGCAATTCTTAAGACAAGGTCGCCTCCGTTAACCACTTCTACTTCTTTAAGGTTCTTGGTTTGAGTTGGTATGATTGAATTGAATGAGGAGATGCTTCCCCCTTTGGAATCCTTCAACTCGAGTAAGCTGCCGCAACTCAGTCTGCCGCCGATCTCTCTTACCTTAAATATAAAGTCTGGGAATTGTTGAGACTTTGAATATTTCAGATTCTCGGTTATGTTTGAATGCATTATACGCTGATTGAACTTCTCTTCGCCTAGTTTTTCCTTTAATTCTTTCCAGATATCAAAATTATAAACATTTTTGGCGTCCCTGCGATTGTCAACGTATGCTAGGTTGTTTCCCGCAGACTTTAACACCACTTCTTCAAGTGGGGAGCAAAGATTTAATTCGCCATTTCTAAGGTTGCTTATTGTTTGAGTGAAGAACTCTGTTATATCGGGAATTTCACTCATTGATATACCTCGTTAATCCTCCAGTTGGTAATCCATCAGTCGGCCACACTTCATCTAGCTCTGGTGTAAACCTGTAATAACTTCGACGTTTTAAAACCGAGTCTGCGGAACTTGCGGTTTCTAATCTTTTCTTTATGACTTCGTAATCCGAGTCTATTTCTATGCCTATTGACTTTCTCTTCAACTGATAGGCTACAACTAGAGTAGTTCCATTTCCCGCAAATGGGTCAAAAACAGTATCCCCAACGTTTGTCGATGACAAGATTATCCTCAATAATAACTCTATAGTGGGCTGTTGTTTATGTATACTATCCCCCTCCTTATCTCTCAAAGTTTCGTCTCCAGTAAAATATCCTGAGGTAGGCTCTCTAATATCATCCCAAAAATCTGTGAGGTAGACTCCGTTTGGTCTCTTATGTTTGTAGTTTGGAAGTAGCGGGTAATCTATACGTAGCTTATTAAACACTCTGGGCCTCTTGCCCTTAGTGGCAAAAATTATCACTTGGTAATTTTTCTCAAACCGGAAATCACCAGGAATAGCTGAAATTAGCTTCTTCCCTATTATTAGGTTTTGATAAGTCCATCCCGTTTCGCTTAAAATCCTCCTCATCCAGTCTACGTTCTTCTCTCTCTGCATAAAGTAGATGGCTCCTCCATCCACCGTTACCTTATGGATGAGCTGTATAATCTCTTTTAACCAACCCCAGTAAACTTCGGGATTTTGTTCATCATCAAAACACTTGTAATCTTTACCTTGGTTGAAAGGGGGATCTAAAAATGTTAAATGGATATATGGTATTCTTTCCTGTTTAAGGTAGGTAAGGCAGTCTTCACAAATCACTTCGTAATCCAAGATACTCATTTTGTACACCCTAAACTTTAACGTTTTCAAATTTTCATATGTTCTCAGGAAGCAGCACAAATGGAATTAAATTATCACAAACGGCCTCTATATTTCCTTAAATGTATATAAACCTCCTTTATCAGTGAGAAAGCTATAAATAACAAGGGAATTATTAAAACCTATTTTTCGCGGATTTGAATTTTTATTTTGTCTAAGCGGGGATACCGGCTTTTTGCGTCTGTTTAGTACCCTTTAAACGCCTTAATATCCCTTTCCAATATCACCGGTTTTGTCCTCAGATCCGCCTTTTCATGCTGTATGCCTGCCCTTCACCTCTTGAGAGCTTCCCCTAAAAACCGTTCACACCAACAAACACACTAGTTCCCCTCCTCTCGACTGGTTTTGATTGGCGTAAGCACTGAGATGTACTGTTCGGGGTGAGGAAGCCCCAGCTTGTCCAGAGTGAACCTGAGGGGAGGCGGCAGTTCTTCCAGCAACCAGAGATCTCCATCCTGGAGGAACAGGTGAAGAAGGTTCACCCTTCTGAAGAGCCAGAAGAGCGTGCGGGTGGTTATCGGCATCCCCTGCCTCCTACACAACATCTGGAGGAGAGAGTAGACCATGAGGGCCAGGACAGTGATGAAGACCAGGGCTCTGATACGCGTATCCTTGTGGAGGAAGATGGGGCGGATCCTTATGCCCTGCTTCAGGTTTTTGAAGGCGTTCTCAACCTCGTGGTGGCTCTTATAGGCTCGCAGTACATCCTCTTTTGAGTACTCCTCCACGTTTGTCGCCAAAACGTATTTCCCCTCAAGCGCCTTTACCCTCGCAAGCTCCTCCCGGTCTATATTGTAGTGTAGGCGGAGTTCACCATCCTCTCCGGAGAGTTCCCAGCGAATACACTTCTTGTATTCTCCCTTCACCGCCTTTTTTATCTGCTCCCAGACGTAGTTTTTGTTCTTGTACCGGCGAGTGTTGAGCTTCTCTTTTATGTTCTTGAGGGCTTTAAGCATCTTCCCCAGTTTCTTCTTCCGGTTCTTGGCGTCTCTGGACGCCTTGTCCTCGCTCCAGACGATTATCGCCCTCACTTTTGGCCCTTTAAGGGTTCTCTCAGCCGCGAAGAACTTGGTCCCGTTTCTGCCCTGGTAGCGGAGTTCCTCGTAGTCCTTCCGGGGAACGGATACCACCAGGTCTTTTAGCTCGTTGTTGAACTTGAGCGCTCCCACGAACTGGCACCGCTTCACCATCGCCTTGAGGTTTTCTCCTTCGAGCATCTTTCGGTCTCCCACCACTATGAAGGTTGATTCCTTGAGGCGGGCTTGCAGGGCTTTCATGTTTGATTCCACGGTTTTCTGGTCGGGTGTGTTTCCGGGGTAGATTTCGTGCATGAGGGGGACGCCTTCGTGTGTTACGTCGAGACCGATTGCGACTTGCTTCTTATCGGGTCTGTGGTCTCTACTGTAGCCGAACTTGACGATTTCGCTTTCCTCATATTCCCCCTGGAAGAGGAGGGTGGTTATGTCCCAGTGTACGAGATTCGTGCCCACCTTGAACTCTGTGATGACGCTCACGGCAATGGCCGCCTCTATGTCCTGTGTGTGGAGGTCTACGGCGTCTAGGGTTCGGGCTATTCGGTCGTCGTTGAGGAGTTCCGGGGGTATTCCAAGGATTTCCTCTATAGCCAGGTCTTCAGCCCACGTGCTGATGTTGTACATGGGGGTTGGGCTGGTTAGGCGGTTGGCTATGAGGGCTTCAACGGTGATTCCGTGGCTTGCCTTCGGCTGGTTGGTGGGGCTTGTTCCGCAGCATTTGTCAATTTCTCCAGCTATGTTCAGCTTCTTCATTATTGGTATAATGAGCGCGAGCTGGTCCACACTTTTGCTTTTAACGTTCAGCAGTTTCATGTAAATCCCAGTAAAATAAGCATTACATAAATAAAGTTAAATCTGCGAAAAATGGGTTAAAACTTAATTATAGGTTTAAATTCATTGGCAGAAAGGTTTATGTTTGAAGAGAAACGGTCAATGTAGAACAAAATATTAAACATAAAAGATTTATTCATTTTTCTCTTTCGATGGCCGCAAACGTGTCGATGACTGCAAGGGTGATCGCCATATTTCCTTTTCCATAAAATCCTTTAACCCTCTTAAGATGCTGAATGCAGCTGTTGAGTTTGTGGATCGTGAAAGAAACTTTGTTAAATAATGATTACTTATGTCGGTGAGTTCTCGATACATTTCTGTATAATCGTAATCAGGGTTACATTGTTCGAAGATTTTCCTAAATAAAAATAAAAGTCTTCTTTGGTCAATGTTTCCTTCTTTTTCAATATCAAAGAAATACCCTGATTCAGTTTTCAGATTTTGATAGTAATGGTTGGTCTTTCGAGTCAAATCATTGAGCCTGCTCATCAATCCTGATGCAGGAGACTCACCTCTGCTAACAGTTTTAATTATCGCTTCATTCGGCACTATAGAAAATTTTTTTAGGCAGGCGAGGATTTTCTCGAAGACTTCACCCAGAACAACCTTGTCGGCTTCATTATTTAGACGAATAGCTGATGAGCTGGAGGTGCTT
>DXJA01000386.1 GCA_019056875.1 Candidatus Jordarchaeum madagascarense | reverse complement strand
AGGGATGCTAAAAAACGCATCAAACCCAAAAAAACTTAACCTCAGAATCGAACGAAACTACATCGCCAGCTCGCTAAGGCCGAAACTTTTTACAAGCGGGCACGGAAAATGGTTGAAAAGAACCTCAAATCATATCACTCCTATGTTTCAATGCCAAAGGAGCGGTTCACCAATGTGGCTTTTCTGACAAGGATGGCAGCGCTTTATAGTTTTCAGAGAAAATTTACCGAGGCTGAGCGTCTTCATAAACGGGCACTAGAAATATGGGAAGAAGATCTCGGTCAAGACCATCCCTACGTGGCGACCACCCTAGATAATCTAGGAGAACTTTATTTATCCCATCGCAAGTTCGATGAGGCCGCGACTTGTTATAAACAAGCACTAACAATACGGGAAAAATATCTTGGTACAATCCATCCTGATGTAGCAACTTCTCTAGCCAATCTAGCGAGAATCTATAGATTTCTGCGTAAATACGACGAAGGTGAAACTCTCTACAAGCGAGCTCTGGAAATAGATCAGAAGATATTCGACAAAGATCATCCCTACATTGCAAGAGACTTGGAAAATCTGGCGAGACTTTATAACGCCGGGAAAAAATACACTGAATCCGAAACATACTACATGCGGGCGTTAGAAGTATGGGAAAAGACCTTTGGCCCAGTTCATTTCAAGGTGGCGCTATGCCTTAGTAATATCGGAAAAAATTATAATGCTCAGACAAAAATTCACCAATCCCTAATATACACTGTGCAAGCACAAAGAATGCAGGGAATAGACGCTCTGCCAATCTCAGCCGGACCTATAAGAGCGCTCGATAGGTGGGCAAGAAGAACTAAAGAAGCTGATGAAAGAAGAATGAAGGCTATTGGTATTAAGTCCTCTGAAGAATTATTCACCAAAACTTCTGAAAAACTTGTTGTTCAAATTGACCCCTCATGGATTGAAGAATCTATCATCTTCAGCCCTGATGGCAAGCTTTTAGCTTATGTGACCAAAGTGAATGATGACATGGCTGTTGTGGTGAATGAAAAGAAGGAAAAGTCATATGATGGTATAGTGCCCGGCTCTCTTTTGTTTAGTTCTGATGGCAAACGTTTAGCCTACGCAGCTCAGATGAGTAATAAATGGTTTACGGTTGTTAATGGCAAAGAGAGTAAACCCTACGATGGTTTAATGCCCGGCTCTCTTTTGTTTAGTTCTGATGGCAAACGTTTAGCCTACGCAGCTCTAATCGGAGACAAGTGGTTTGCGGTCATTGATGGTAAAGAAGGTAAACAATATGACAAAATACAATTTGGTTCTCTAAACTTTAGCTCTGATGGTAACCGTGTTGCCTACGTAGCTCAAGAGGGCGAGAAGCAATTCGTAGTCGTTGATGGAACTGAAGATAAACCGTACGATGGTATAATGGATGGCTCTCTTGTGTTTAGCTCCGATGGTAGGAGTGTTGCTTATACCGCTCAGGAAGGTAATAAAATGTTTATAGTCATCGATGGCGAAGAAGGTAAAAAGTACGATGAGATTGTGAGCAGCTCTCTCGTGTTTAGCTCTGATGGTGGGCGTGTTGCTTACGCGGCTCGAGTGGGTAATAAGCAATTCGTGATCGTTGATGGAAAGGAAGAGAACAAATTCGATAGCATAATAAAAGGCTCCCTTATGTTTAGTTCTGATGGTGGTCGTTTGGCTTACGCGGCTCAAAAGGATACTAAACAGTTTGTGGTTGTTGATGGTAAAGAGGGTAAATCCTACGATGGCATAGTGTCCGGTTCATACATATTCAGTTCTGATGGTGGTCGTTTGGCTTACGCGGCTCAAGTGGAAGATAAGATAGTTGTGGTCGTAGATGGAAAAGAGGATGACCAAAAATACGACGGTCTAGTAAGAGGTTCTCCCATTTTTAGTCCAGATGGTGGTCGTTTGGCTTATGCCGCCCAAATGGGCGATAATCAGATTGTAGTCGTAGATGGAAACGCGAACCAGTTTGACCTTATTGTAGAAGAATCTTTAATTTTTAGTCCAAATAGTAAACATTTTGCTTTCGTAGCTGTCAATGTTGTTAAGACGCCTCCTGGTATGCCCAGTCCGATGGAACCCAATAGACAATTCGTGGTTGTGGATGGAGAAGCTTTGACACTCTATGATACAATTGGCAGAGGCACCCTAATGTTTAGTCCAGATAGCAACAGTGTAGTTTACGTAGCTGGAGAATTCGATAAGGTATTTCTAGTTATGGACGGCAAAAAGGAGTATTATGATGCCATTTTTACTAGAGGCGGTGGAAAAATCACTTTTGAATCCCCCAAAAAGCTCAGATTCTTTGCCCTAAAACATAGCACTTGTTTTATTCGAGGGGAATCTATAATGCCGTGATTAAGCGTCGAAAAACCTTAAACAACACCATACTACATTGGTAATCCTCAACCCCTATTTTTCATATCTTAAAAAGTGTTCGAAACAAATTTTATATATACCATTTCAATTTACTGGCTTCCACAAAACTTATTCAAGAAGGTTGTCTCGATGCATGTCATGGATTTGTTTCGGTTGGATGGTAAAGTAGCGATTGTTACCGGCGGTGGCCGTGGAATTGGGAGAGCCATTACTGAGGGCTTGGTTGAGGCCGGAGCCAATGTGGTAATTGCTTCTCGCAAGTTTGATGTTTTAGAAAAAACTGCTGAGGAGCTGTCAAGCCATGGGTTCCGTGTTTTACCTGTGCAGTGTGACCTTGGGAAAATGGAAGATATTACCAAATTATTTGAAATAACCTTGAAAGAATTTAACACCATCAACATCTTGGTTAACAACTCCGGCAGGACTTGGGGAATGCCAACACTTGAATATACCGAGGAAAAATGGGACCAGATAATAGATGTAAATCTAAAGGCCGCCTTCTTTCTATCCCAAAAGGTGGCCAATTACTGGGTAAAAAATAAAAGGAAGGGCAAAATACTCAACATTTCCTCAACCGCAGGAATGGGCGGCGTACCAGAAGAATTCATGTCTGTACCCGCCTACAACGCTTCCAAGGGTGGTCTAATAACACTAACAAAGGATCTCGCGGTAAAGTGGGCGAAATACGGCATAAACGTGAATGCCATTCTTCCCGGATTCTTCAGAACCGGAATGACTGAATTCGTATACAAAGCGGGAATGGAAAATTTTGTCATCTCTACAATACCCTTTCGAAGAGAAGGCGGACCGGACGACATCAAAGCAGTAGCCCTCTTTCTCGTCTCAAAAGCCTCCGATTACCTAACCGGAGTAACTCTACCAGTAGACGGCGGGATTTTAGCCCAAGTCATGGGATTAGGCTTCACCTAACAACCCAAAATTTTCCTAAAACACTTCCTTCCTTTTTAAATAAAGAAATTTATTTATGTGTACTGCAATTAATTATCTTAATCATATTTTCATCTTGAAGGATTTTGAGGTGGAATTTTTGCAGGCTCTTGTTTGGGATGGTAGTCCATACCCGGAAGGTTTCCACATAGAAGATGTCGAGAAGAAAGCACCCGGAAAGGGTTGGGTTTCAATCAAGACCAAAATTTGCGGAATATGCGGCTCCGATATGGGAATCATTAAGAGAAAGATGGCTTTCTTGGCGGATTTTCTCCCCAAGCCCATCATTTTCGGTCATGAAATAGTAGGAATCATTGACGAGGTAGGCGAAGGTGTGGAACATTTCAAAAAGGGAGACCGGGTTACCGTGGACGCTGCTGGTGGTTGCGCCGAGTTGGGTCTGGAACCCTGCGATATGTGCAAAATTGGTCTGTACAATCTGTGTTATAACCAAGCTGTTACTGGCGGGGGTGTAGGATACAGCCAGTTGAATGGTGGTGGCTTCGCAGAGTATTTTCTGGCCCACAAGTCTAAGGTTTACAAGATTCCAGACAATGTTTCGGATGAGGATGCTGTTTTAACTGAACCCTTAGCTACGGGGATACACTCCTGTTTCAAAGGGAATCCTGCGGGAAAAAGGGTTGCCGTAATTGGTGCAGGAACCATTGGGTTGCAGCTTCTACAGGCCAACAAGGTAATGGGAGCGGATCGGATTTACGTGGCAGCTGAGTTCGAGTATCAGGCCAAACTAGCCGAGCAACTTGGTGCAGATAAGGTATATTGTTTAGAGAGAGGCGAGATTCCCGCATTGGGAATAACTGTGGATAGCGGTAAAGGTGTAGACCAGACTTACGAGGGTGTGGGAAGCGAACAAACTCTTCGAGAAGCCATTAGCATAACCAAACAGGGTGGAGACATCATATTCGTGGGCATGATGGGAGAAGCCACCATAGATTTCACCATGATAAACATAAAGGAACTCACACTCCACGGAATCTATGGTTACCCCTTTAAACCCGAAGTTGTCCGGTCACCGTTTGATATTGCACTAGAATGGGAGGAAAAAGGCAAGGTAAACAACAAACCCCTACTCTCACACACCTACAAACTCGAACAGTGGAAAGAAGCGTTCGAAGCACAACTAGATAAAAAAAAGTACAAATCCACAAAAGTAGTTTTCAAATACTATTAAATTCAATTTTTTTATTCTTTTTTTATTCAGGTAAGCTTAAAGAGTCTCCAAAAGAGGGACATGTAAGATATAAACATATACACCGGTATTTGCCACAAATCTAAACTTTTATAATCACGTTAAATTGTAACGTAATTATATGATTATGAAACTGATTGCTGACTGGTGGTCTGCTTGAGTTCTAGTTAAAAATACACAACGATTCCGGTTTTGGTTAAGTTAAGGAAGCTCTCGACAAGATAAGAGGAGGGAAGGAGTGGAGTAAGTGTCTGGTCGAAATCGTTGAAGAGAACAGAAGGCTGCGAAGAAAGCTGGCGGTGAGAAGCCTACAAAAGAGGTTTAACGCTGTCGAGGGTCACGTTTCAGAGTTCCACAGGGATCTCAGAGAGAATTTCAAGCTAAAAAATTCAACAAAAGAAGAAAAAAAGTTGCTGTCATGTGTAACGGAGGCTACTCGGAAATTCTTGGTATCCGGGGGTTCTCCTCTTTTGTGGAGAACTTGAAAACCAACTTACCATGTCTTCATGTTAAGATATGTTAAGTTTTGGTGACCAGGTCGTTTATGTCTAAGAAGAGAGAGATTTCGTCGCTCATCTTCTGTAGGGTGCTAGAACTACAATATCGTATCCTTTTGCTTCTGTGTCCGCTGTTGGATGAACTAAGTAACCGAACATGAAGCCAATAACATCCTTCCCCCTAAAGGCACTCCTTACAGTTTCAAGCATTTTAACGAAGGATTTAACTTCTCTTTTTTGAATTCTAGCCTTGCACTCCCCTGCTATGACAACCTCTCTGCCGTCGGGTCTGCGTCCTTTCCCTAAAAGGTTGACCTGAACCTCCTTGCCATCACCACTTATAAGGGTGGGCTCAAGCTCCCCCTCAATAGTGATGTCTGTGTGCCTCTCAAACCACCCGGGAACCATTATCCGAGCGATGTCCTCCAGCCTAAACCCCACAGTATCACTCAAACCCCCAACTTGGGAAGCCAACTCAGACAAAGCCCTCGCAGTATCCCTCTGAATCTCAAAAAGCTGTTCCAATCTTTCCTCCGTTCTGCGCTGAGCCTCTGCGAGCTGCTCCACGATTGTTTCTAGTCGTTCTAGTCTTTCTTCTGTTCTGCGTTGGGCTTCTGCGAGCTGTTCTAGTCTT
>DXJA01000385.1 GCA_019056875.1 Candidatus Jordarchaeum madagascarense | reverse complement strand
TTTAATTTTTATTAAAAGATAGGTTTTATTTCATCTAAAATGAGGTAGTCAAAGTGAATTTTTTGGAAATGGGCAAGTTATATGAAAAGCTGGCAAAAAAGAGCACATCCCTTCTGAAAAAAGATTACAGAAAAGCGGGATACTGGTACAGTAGCGCCGCTGATTGCTATCAGATAGAGGGGGACAAGGAAAAATTTCTTGATCTAAAAAATCTAGCACTTGAATGTTTCTCAAGTTATTTAGAAGAACTCCGAAAAAAGAGCATTGAAGATACTGGTCAGGTTAATCTATGGATTTCTCACATTTACCAATCGTTAGGATACACTGATAAATTTCACGACTTTTTAATCAAAGCGGCTGAAGCTTTTCTCCTGACTGCTAGGAACCTGGCTAAAAGTGAAAAAACAGCCGTTCAATCCGTCATCAATTACTACAATTCCGCTAACTGTTACCGACTTGTAGGAGATAAGAAAAAGGCTGAAGAAAATTATAAGAAAGCGTTAAACATTTACAATCGAAAAAGTAAGGATAAAAGAATTGGATTCTCTCCAGTACTGTCGGCAACATGTTACTACCGAATGGGAGAAGCAAAAAAAGCAATTGGGATTTTGGAAGGTGAGCTAAAAAGGCAGCACCTTTCTCCGCTAGTTTTTTCCAACATTAACTTATTTTTAGGTTGTTACTATCTGGAAAAGAAGGATCAAAAGAATGCTGAAAACTACTTCGGGGCAGCAAAAATACCCCCTGACACCGAAAAAATATCGGCTCCCGAAATAATTACACAAGCTCTCTGCCAATTGATGTTAAACAATTCTGAAAACGCCATTAATCTAGCAGAATTATCGGTTAAAATTTCATCCAAAATAAAAGATTACAACCTAAGACAGTTGATACAGGAAATCGGAAAACTCATAATACACTTGGCTAATAAACAATACCAAATGGTTGAAAAAATTATGGCCAGCCTAAGCTGGCAACACTCCGATCTTCCCCTCTACGATGCTTTGAGTATAATAAAGGAAAATCGGATTAGAAAACGTTAACCCTTATCCAAATCTTTCTAGAGCATTTTACAAAGATTTGAGCAAGAAAGCCCGCCCTCTTTAGAGGTGGGATGAATTGCGAATATAATAAGAATAAATATGGAAACTGGTATAATTAGGGTGTGGAAAGGAGTAAGAAGGGAATGATGAGAACCAACGCCTTCAAACTGGAACCATCAGGGGAGCAGGCTGAAAGATTGTTCAAGCTGTCTGACCACTGCTCCCGGATGTACAACGAGATAAACTACAGGCAGAGGCAATCCTTCTTCTCGGGCGATTTTGACTGGAAAACCGACGAGGAATACCACCGGTACAGGAAACTGGTGGGCTCGGCAACCGCCCAGCAGATAGTAAGGAAAAACAATGAGGCCTGGAAATCCTTCTTCGCACTGCTGAAGAGGTGGAAAACGGGCGAGTTAGAGAGGAAACCATGCCCCCCAGGATACTGGAAAGACCGGAGAAGCGGGAAGAGAAAGTTGAGGATCCTAATCCGGTGCGACTGCTACCGGCTGGAGGGCGATGTTTTAAAGATTCCCTTCGGGCTCAAAATGGAGTGGAGGGGCAAGAACCGGTGGAGCGGTAAGCAGGGGAGGCTCGAAATAGTCTACGATGGGCTCTCAAAGAAATGGTACGCCTACATGCCGGTGGAGGTTCAGCCTCCGCACCAGCCAACCGGAAACAAGAAGGTGTACGTGGATCTGGGAGTAAAGGTCCCCATAATGGTGAGTGTGGGCAGGGAGGTGTTTGGTTATCGGGCAAATTCCATGCTCTCAGACTGATGGTACTGGACCAAAAGAGTCGCCGAGCACCAGTCCGTGCTCAAAGAAGCAAACAATGAGCACACCTCCAAACAGTTGAGGATACTGTACCGAAGGCGGCGGAGAAGGTTCAGAGACCACGTGAACAGTCTAGTTTCAGATTTTGTTCGCAGATGTTGGCGGGAAGGCGCCTCGGAGATTGTTTGCGGCGATTTGAGAGAGGTAAGGAAGTCAGCAAACTTCTCCAAAAAGTCAAACTCCATGGTACACAACTTCTGGTCCAACGGACACATGCTAAGGAGAATCAAAGAAAAGGCAGAGGAATATGGAATTAGAGTAACAACGGTTGAGGAGCGAGGAACATCGTCCCAGTGCCCAAGATGCGGCTCCAAACACATAGTAAGGAAGGGTAGACTGTTCAGGTGTCTCGACTGCGGATTAGAGGCTCACAGAGACGCTGTGGGATGTGTGAATATAGGACTCGCCCAGGGAGAACCAATCCCTGCGGGAGTCATTAACAGGGCGGTGACACGCCCCACGCTACTATATGTAGCGTAGAACCCCCGATGCTTCAGCACGGGGAGTATGTCAGCTAGCAGTAGTATCTTGTGGTTTGCTGGCTGAAATTCTTAACAATTTCAATTTGCATATCCGAAGCGTCTATCTCCGGCGTCGGATAGGTTATGAAGGGGAAGAAATAGCCGATGCCCTTAGCCCCCATCTGGGTTGCAGGATGATCCTCACCCAAGATTTCCCTGCATATTTCAACAGTTAGGTAACGTACGGTGTTCTCATCCAATACACCTAAACTGTGTAGATACTCATGAAGCAGAATGTGAAAGATATACGAATTATAATACTCGGGTTTCACTTCCTTTATCCTTCTTAGAGGAGTTTTGTTTAAGACAATTAACTCAGAACCAACGGGGTGGAAAGCCCCTACTAGATAATTTCCATGAGCACCTAAATCAGTTAGTCCTAACATTACGGCTCTACGCGCCTTGTACTTGCACATAACCGCATCTTCAACTAGGCTGAAAATCTCTGTGAAGGATTTAGAATTATCCAATTTGTTTGCAAATTCTTCCTGTTTTACCAATAAATGCAGCTCCTCCGTAAAGACTATTACATAAATTCAAATCCTTTAATCTAATTAAACAATTCAAATTTTCACTTATATTGACTAAGTTTTAACTGCAAATCAAAAGGTAATTTGAAAATACTAGAGAAATGCTAATTTTTATATTAATAATCTTGTTTTAATCAGGCTTGAATAACCTTCAAAAAGGGTAATAAGCTTCTTTGTTTTAATGATTTAATTTAAATAATCTGTAAAAGGTAAATCTATCATATTTAATCCTTCGTAGATTGGAGTGTGAAGATATGGAAGATGATGTGCTTAAAGACCTTAAAAGAAGATATGAAAGAGGTGCCCCTAATTTAATGGTACGCTTGGTGGCATACTTGTCAATCGCCTCAATAATTGCCATAACCCCAATTATAGTGGTATCCTATGTATTACTCGAAGTTATCCCAATCGATATTCCTTGGTACCTAATTATCTCACTAGCCCCAGTATATGTTGTCATAGCAAGATGGATTTTTAACCTAGCTCTCATAGCTATCGGACGATTAACATTAAAACCTGTGGAAGAGGGAGATTATGAAATGGATGTGAGTAACAAGAACGTTAGAAATTGGTTAATCAATGGTATAGGAACCGCACTCGCCCTACACTATGTCGGTTACGAACCTTTTGGTATGCCTGCCCTCGGCAGTTACGTCCTAGGGTTGCTTGGAGCAAAGATGGGCTATGCAACACAAGCATCTTTCGCCGTAGATCCCTACCTGATGGAGTTTGGCGATGGAGCCATGGCTGGCGGAGGAACTATTTTATCAGGCCACGCCTTTGCGGGTGGTCGCCTGATAATAGGAAAAACCAAGCTGGGGAGAAACGTAACTATTGGTGCGAATTCGGTTTTGTTCCCCGGTGTAGAAATCGGTGACAACAGCATCATCGCCACGGTATCGACGGTACCATACAAAACAAAAATTCCACCAAACCAGCTATGGGCCGGGAACCCCGCACGCCAGGTGGGTGTGGTAACTAAAGATGGAAAAATTAAGATGCTAGAAAAGAAAAAGGATTAATTCTTCCCAATTTCTATCCAAATCAAAAAAGTCAGTAACGATGCCGAATCTATTTTCAGCTTCCAATTCTTTCTTTTATTCACTTATCACTATGGATCAGGCTAGATGCTTTTAGGTTTTAATTGAAAAAGAATAAAAATTTTACCATAAAAAATTTAACCAAATTGTTGATATACCATACCATTGGTTGTGTGTTTAATGACTGGTTCGAAAGTGATTATCTTAGATTCAACGCTACGTGAAGGGGAACAAACCCCTGGTGTTTCCTTTAGAGTGGAAGAGAAATTAGAGATTGCAAAGAAGCTGGATGAAATCGGGGTTGGAATGATTGAGGCAGGCTCCCCGATGGTATCAGAGGGAGTGAAAGAAGCCATTAAAAAAATTGCGAAAGAAAATCTAAATGCTGAGATAATAAGCCACATAAGACCAGTAAAGAGTGACGTGGATTTGTCCCTGGCGTGCGATGTGGATAGAGTCGCAATCTTCATTGGTACATCAAAGAGCCATCGTGAAAGCAAATTGAAAATGACCAAGGAGCAGATCGAGGAAAAAGTTTTGGAAGCAATCAGCTACTCCAAGGATCATGGCTTAAAGGTGCGCTTCACCCCAGAAGACGCCACTCGAACCGAGTGGGAGTACCTCCTACACATCTGCAAACAGGCTTCTGAGACCGGCGCCGACCGGATAAGCGTAGCAGACACGGTAGGCATTATGACCCCGACCCAGATGTATGACCTGGTCTCAAAGATTCACAGCAATGTAAAATCAGAGTTAGACCTTCACTGTCATAATGACCTAGGTTTGGCCGTGGCTAATTCTTTGGCAGGAGTTCAGGCTGGAGCAACGGTAGTGCATACAACGGTAAATGGACTGGGGGAGAGAACTGGAATTGCTCCTCTTTCCGAAGTGTCCGTCGCTCTGAAGGTGCTCTTAGACATTGACGTCGGAATCAAAATCGAACGTCTCTCGGAATTATCCAGCATTGTTGAAAGATATAGCGGGGTCTACATTTCCCCAATCACACCCGTTATAGGCACGAACGCTTTTTCACACAAGGCGGGAATCCACACCTCTGCAGTGCTCGCCAACCCAGAAACCTATGAAGCATTCGACCCTTCTATTCTAGGGAGAGCAAGAAAAATTATTGTGGATAAATATGCCGGTAGACACGCTGTAAAGGCCAAGCTAGACGAAATGGGTATAAGCATTAATGATGACCAGCTACAACGAATAACCACGGAGATAAAGAACCTCGCGGACAAAAAAAAGCGTATAGAGGACTCGGACATCGTAGCAGTGACCGAAAAAGTTTTGGGACAAAGAGTAAGTGGAGAATCCCCAGAATTGATTATTGGATTGGTTTCCATCCAAACAGACCCCCACATCTACACTACAAACATTATAAGAAGAATAATTGGTATCAACGGAGTTTCTGAGGCATATGAAATCAGTGGAGAGTACGATGTGGTCGCACATATCCAAGCAAAAGACGTAGCAGCACTAAACGAGTGCCTAGAATCCATCAGAAACACGAGAGGAGTGGAAGCCACAACCACGAGAATAGTGCTGAAAAGATTCCAAAGAAACGGTAAGCAGAAAGAAGAGGCAAAAGGACTGCGGAAAATCTTCGGCTAAAAACACTAATAACTATTTCCAAATAACAAGAGAAAGCTTCCCCCAATTATCTCTATTATTGCTAATCAAAATTTAAAATAGTACCAAAGTTTAGCCTTTTTTTGGGAAACAAAAGAAATAAATACCTCTTTTATCAGATTTCACTATATTTTGGAGGTATCTTTACAATGGGGTATTATCTTCCGATTAAATAATGGAAACTGTTCTAAATCCGAAAAGACTTTTGAGTTGAGACAACCCTACCCCGTGGAATACCTACTAATTTTTCAGCGAGGCGATAAGTGATGCAGAGTAAAATAGGCATAGATGAATCCAGATGTAGCGCTTGTAAAATTTGCCAAATTTTCTGCGCAGCCTGGAACACAGGAACCGCGAACCCAAAAAAGGCACATATAAGAGTTGTAAACAGATTTCCAAGCCCAAAATCGAGTTTCTTGAGAGCTGCAATTTGTGCGAATCCTTGGCTGTTGAAATTCCTATTTGTGTAAAATATTGTAATAGAAACGCACTGGTGTTAAAGGAGGAAAGCTAAATGCAATTTGGAGGATACACAGGTAAAAATTTACTAATAGACATTTCGAATAGGAGCTACAAAGTAATCAATTGGCTCGAACAGAGAAATGATTGGCTAAAACTGATTGGAGGAAGAGGGTTCGGAGCAAAAATTTTATGGCAGAACACAAATGCAGACACTAATCCCTTAAGCGCTGAAGGTATAATAACCTTAAACACCGGCCCTCTCACAGGTCTACCCATTCCCGGTGCTGGCAGAATATCAATGTATGCGATTAGTCCTCAAACAGGAATTTGGGCTGACAGCAGTATCGGAGGAAAAGCAGGAGCAGAAATCAAACAATGCGGATACGACTCGATCATCATAAAGGGCAAAAGCAAATACCCGATTTATCTACACATACATGATGAAGGAGTAGACTTTGAGAACGCTAAACACCTATGGGGTAAGGGAAGTTTCGAAACAGAAACCATAATAAAGGATGAACTAAACAGCGACATGAGTGTCTTAACTATTGGACCGGCTGGAGAAAACCTTGTATTTTTTGCGTGCATCACAACAGACTACGGACGTCAAGCGGGAAGAACTGGAATGGGAACAATTCTCGGATCAAAGAAAGTAAAAGCCGTAGCCATAAATGGAACAAAAGACGTACCAGTCGCGGATTTAAAAAAGATCATCAAAATTACAGACGAAGCAATAGAATACATGATAAAAAACGATCCAGAGCGTTATAACGTTTTCACCCGCCACGGCACAACCATGTCCCTAGACTGGGCACAGGAGGCCGCCTGTTTACCAACCCGTAACTTTCAAGAGAACGTATTTGAACAATCAGAAAACATAAACGCGGAAAGCATGGAAGGAAAAATCAAAATAACAGACAGAGGTTGCTACTGCTGTCCACTCGCCTGCGGAAAATTGACAAAAACCAAGGTTAACGGAGAACAGGTCTACCTTGAGGGACCAGAATACGAGACATTAGCTCTCCTCGGATCAAACTTGGGACTCGGAAACATAGAGGATATAGCAGCAGCGAACTATCTCTGCGACTACTACGGAATAGACACCATCTCAACCGGAGTCGTCATCGGATTCGCCATCGAATGCGCACAACAGGGAAAAATTTCACTGGACGACTTAAAAGCCGAGTGGGGCAATACAGAAACCATATTCAACCTAATAGAAAAAATAGCCTACCGCAAGGGTTTGGGAGGAATACTGGCCGAAGGAGTGAAAAAAGCCGCAGAAACTTTCGGCAATGGCTGCCAATCCCTAGCAATGCATGTGAAAGGACTAGAACAATCCGGCTATGAAACAAGATCCACACCAGGAATGTCCCTAGCATACGGCACATCCGATATGGGAGCCCACCATAGTCGATCTACAATCGTCGGCTGGGAAACCAGTACAGATCGCTTTGGAATAACCCGAGAAAAAGTCGAAAAACAAATATATCTCCAGCACCAACGCAGCTTGTTCGATGCATTGGGGACCTGTCGATTCCAGTACTGTGAAGCCAAGCTCCCTCCTGAGGAGTTTTATCCAAGATACTATGTTGCAGCCACAGGATTAGATATGGATCAGGAGGGATTACTTCTAGGCGCAGAAAGGATATTTAATCTTACCCGGATGATTAATGTTAGGCGTGGCATCTCAAGGAAGGACGATTACCCACCAGCAAGAGTTTTCAAGGAACCGCTGCCCAGTGGACCCTACAAGGGTAAAAAGATGGATAGAGACGACTATGACAAACTCTTAGATATGTACTACGAGCTGCGAGGATGGGACAAGAACGGGATTCCTACTAAAGAAAAGTTGCAAGAATTAAACCTAGAAATAGAGTAAAAAGCATTAATTTTCTTTCACAACCTCTTTTTCAAAACCTTTTTTCAAATGGCGAATGAGTTTCCAATTTTTGAAAAATAAAAAAATGAAGGCAGAGTAGCTTCTAGTTTTATTCTAGTTTTCTGGCGCGTACCATGTTTTCTCTCAGTGGTCTTGAAAGTTCTTCGATGTATCCTTCCATTGCGCTTACAACGGCAATCGCTTGCTTGGCTCTTGGAGATACTGGGGCGAATAGAATCTCTTCCCTGTCTCGTATTAGCCCAATAAGGTTTTCTGTGTCAGATATTTTGACTGTGGTGTTCGGTCTTGTAGAAAGTTTTTGAAGGATTTGTGGATTTCCTGTGGCTGAGAGATCCACCTTAACTCTTGGATTTATGGAGGAGATTGCTTCTGCGTCTTGGTTGTCTAGGTTTGGAATAACTAGTAATATGTTTGACTTGGTACTCACCATGGATTTCCGCATAAATCCCTTTATATTGTCCCATCCAGAGATTACTCCCGTTCCCACGAGTTCCGCAAAGGCTAGGTCCTTAACCTGTTTTAGGGCTGAGATTGCCTTTTCCTTAGCGCTCCTAATCTGGCCTTCAGCTTCTGTCTTTACTGGCTTAATGGCGTTATCAATACCTCCAGCAAACCTGATTGTTTGTTCCTTCAGTGTATTTGAGACTCCTGATAGAACGCTCTCCACTTTTCCCTTAGTATCGTTAACCGCAGCTTTTCTTTTAGCGCCTTCTGCAGTCACTTGATCTTGTATATTCTTTGAGGAAGTCAGCAAGCCTTTGGAGACATTACCTTTGGTAGCATCAATTGAGGAATCTGTTTCAGACTTCAAATTATCAAAACTATCCTGAACCTCTCTAGTTGTTCCATCTACTGAGGCAGTTAATTGTGATTCGAAACTGGTAGAAAAACTACCAAGACCAGCTTCAATAGATTCTCGAAGTTTTACCATATCCTTGTTTGTGTTATCTGAGGATAAACCTATGGTTTCACTAGCCTTTGTTTGTACTCGCTCCAAAGATTCCAAAACATTCGATTCTGTTGAACTCAAAGAGCCTTCTAATTGCTGTTTCACGGATAAAACATGCTGATGCAAAGTTTCGAGCTGATTCGCCACATCGGATAGAACGCTTTCAACACTACTTCTTGCTCGCGTGATTGAATCCTTTGAAGATGAAGAGGAGGTGTCGATGCTTGATCCTATTTCGTTTTTTAATCCAATAATGCTTGTCTGGAAATTTTTCAAACTCTCGTTTAGGCTAGAGGAAACTCTTGTGTTTAAATCCTTCACTCTCTCACCGAGCAGAGCTTGCAAAGCGCTCTTGAGCTCTAAATTTTTAGAAGCGAATTGGGTGCCACTGCTATCTAAATCCTCACTAATTTTTTCCTTTACCTGAGAAAGTGCTGTTGAAAGGTTTTTTTCCTCGGTCGAAAAACCACCAGAGATGCTTCCAAGGATTGTTTTAAGTGCGGCCTCATCCGCGATAAAGAAATCTTCCAAAGCTTTAAGTAACTCTATCCTATAATTTGAAAACATCCCGCCCAGATCAGTGGCTAGTTTCTCAAGGTTCTCTCTGGTTTCTTGATTTACTCCAGTTAACTTTTCTCCAATGAAACTTGTTAAGCTATCAAGCTGTCGTGAAATTTCTTCGGCGTTTTTATCCACCTTCATTTTCATTTCGTCTATACTCTTTTTTAGAGTCTGTACCACCGCAACATCAGACATTAAATTCCTCCTAAAAATTTGCATTAGTCATTTTTTAGTATCCACACACCTCATCAAAGGAGAATCCAAGGGAATTTACCTTAACTTGTTAAAATATTTCAACATTTTAGTTAATAAGTTCATTGGAGTATACTGATTGGAATATAAAAAATAAAAATCGTAAATGGTGACTTTTTAGTATTATTTAAAAAATATGTTT
>DXJA01000384.1 GCA_019056875.1 Candidatus Jordarchaeum madagascarense | reverse complement strand
TTCAAGAACGGCGTAAAGCGGCTTATCAGTCGCCACGAAGCCGACGTGATCGTCTGCGTGCACTCGGTCTTCGTCCGGCCGGTGCTGCGCGCCCTCGGCAAGCAGACCCATCGCCCGCCCTTTGTCACCGTGAAATTACAAATATTAGATGGAATACAGAAGGGAGAAACGTGAAGGAAGACACCAGTATAGTTGATTATAACAATATAAGCCAAGTCTATGATGTGGGTAGGTCAGCTAACGCTGAAACTGTTAAAAAGTTGATTAGATTGCTTCATGTGAATTCTGACTCGGTGCTTCTTGATATGGGTTGTGGAACTGGAAATTATACTTTTGCATTGAGACAAGTATCGAAAAGTGTTATCGGGATAGACAAATCCATAGGCATGATTGAACAGGCTCATGCCAAGTTTCCTAAATTACAATTCTTATGCGGTGATGTTACGCGTCTTCCTTTTAAATCGGAAATGTTTAATGGAGCAGTTGCAATTCAAGTACTCCACCATGTCGAAAGAAAGGAGAAATTCTTAATGAAAGCTTATCATGTGCTTCGGAAAGGAGGACATATAGCGATACATTCCTGTTCCCATGAACAGATGAGAGCATTCTGGTTTTGCCATTACTTTCCGAAATGTCTTGAGGTAGATTTGGACCGAATTCCTGACTTAGCAGTGATTGCGTCAATGCTTGAAAAATCCGGGTTTTTAAATGTAGGTGTTGAAATATGTTATAACGATAGTGTTATTACGTATGAGACACCAGAAAGCTATCTGGATGAGAATTACAGGAACGCAATTTCTACTTTTGCCTTTCTAACAGAGGAAGATATCGAATTAGGATGTAGCAAATTACAGGAGGATATTGCTTCCGGTGCTATAAAAAGCGTTATTAAACAGTACAAATCAAAAATGGCAATTGTTGGGGGTTCCTCAATTATTTATGGCCAAAAAGTCTAATACACTTGGACAAGGATTTTTACAAAAGAAAGTAATTGTACGGATTGTAACATGTTTATAATTTCTAAATTTTAAAAAAAATTGTAGTTTAAAAATACAGGATTTCATCTTAAAAGAAGACGAATCGTAAACCATTATGAAGATCAAGAAAAATTTTTATCCGTTTTGAGAAAAAAGGAATTGGAGCAGGTTTCCAAGGTTTGATATTAATGGCAAAACTAGTCATTTTTGATATAGATGGAACTTTATTAGATTCTAACAAGGTGGATCAGATTACTTTTATTCAATCAATCGAGGAAGAGTTAGGTACAGATATTGGTACAAATTGGCAAAACTACAAAAATATAACTGATTCTGGTGTTTTTACAGAAATATATGAGAAAAAATTTTCTAAAAAACCAACTAAAGAAGACATTGAAAAACATGAAAATACCATTTTAAAATTATTAAATGAAACGTATGCTAAAAATAGAAATTCATTAAAAGAAATTTCTGGCGCAAAAAAATTAATTAAAAAACTAAGTTCGGACTCTGAATGGGATATCGGAATAGCTACTGGAGCTTATCGAAAAATTGCTTTGTTTAAACTTGATAAGTTAAATATACGTGAGAATAATTTTCCACTGGTTACCAGTTCAGAATTTATTTCAAGAGAAGAAATAATTAGAAATTGTATCAAGCTATCGAAAAAATGGTATAACAGAAAAAATTTTGAAAGAACTGTGAGTATCGGCGATGCTATATGGGATATTATAACCGCTAGCAAATTAAATATTCCATTCATTGGAATCGATAAAAAGGGCAAATTAAATAAATTTTCAAATTGCTTAATATTGAAAAATTTTGACAATTATAAATTATTTCTCGAGTATTTAGACAAAGCAGACACACCTAAATTTTTTTAAAAAAATTAATTAATTAATTAAATATTGTACGCCAGCATCTTATCTCAGATGCCACGCATTAACAGCAGTAATAACAAGTGAAAATGTTATAAGAAAGTTTACAGACACATAATCAAAATCCTACTTCGGTTCAGAAATCAGAATCATTCATGGAAAAACTCACTCTTGCAAGAGGTGGTATACTCTCTCTTAAATCATTCCTTTTTATTTGTAAAAAATAAGTGAAAATATATGATATTTCATCTAAAAGAAAAAAAGATTGAAAAAAAGGTTAGATGCCTGTCCATTTTAAGGACCCGTATACTCCTGGAATAATGTATCCCGGTGGTGCCATTTTCTGACCTTTTGGGTATGCTGCAGGATTGCGATTTTGTAGTATCTTGAATACATTATTCCAACCAGAGCCTTCGTTTTCCTTATTTGTATGTACCAATTTCAGGTTTGGAAACTCGGTAAACCATTTGGGCCATGATTTAATGCTTGTGCCAACAGCATCCAATTCTTGTAACTCTTTTAAATTCTGGAATTCATTGGGGAATGAGTTGATGTACTTGCACCCGCCAAGGCTTAATTTTTTGAGCTTTGTAAATTTACCAATTTGTGGCGGTATATTTCTGAGTAAAAGAGCACTCCAAGTTTAATTCTTCCAAGGTTTCCAAACCAAAGATCAGATTTATCATTGAAGTATTTTTTAAGGAACCAGAGACGCTTAACTTCCGAATGTTCTTTAATTTACTAATACTTTGGGGTAGTTCCGATAAAGACGCATTTACTAAAGCCAGTGATTCCAATTTTTCGCATTCTCCAATGCTTTCCGGCATCTTTGTTAATTCAATACCCATGCCTTTGCTATAATAAAAGGATTTGAGGTGCTTTAAACCACCAATACTTGCTGGAATTTCATTGATGTCTACCTTTTCGAGTCTAAGTGCTGTAACATGGCCGTTTTCTGCTTCAAAAATAGGTCCAGTTTGTGCTTGTGATTTAGAAAAAACGCCCATGCATATTGTGTCCTCTAATTCTCTGAGAAATTTCACTTCGTTTTCATCCACTTCTATACCATGGTGTTTCCCAGGTCCTTCATTTTCACGTTGTTTACTTCTTTCTTCGGTACGATTTTTCCAACTTTCTCTATAGGATATACCTTCATCGATTCCCGGTCTACCCTTTCCCGCCCAGGTCCAATTAGGAGAGCTACTCTTGCATCCTGGACAAGACGATTGTTCCCAAGATACTCCACCACAAATGTTACATAATTGATACGCAGATCTACATCTGGAGCAAATTGCCGTTTGTTGGGCTGTATTTTTTCTACATTTATAACATTGGGCTCCTATCGCAGTCATATATTCACCTCAACCAGATGATACAAATATAATACTTATTCCATTATCTATAAAAATACTTTTACAAAAAAAGGAATATTTAATGTAAACACATTATATTTGTTACTATCTAACAGTTAAACAATTAACTAACCAGACACCGCTTTCCCCATAAAGCCCTTATTCCGAATATAAAGTTTAGAAACGATTTTTCATACTTTTATCACGTATTCGGGCATGAGTCTTGCTACGATTTCGCAGAGTCCCAGTTCCAGTGAGCGGAGTACAACCGCCTGACCTCTGAATGTATAGGGTATATCGCGTGGATTGTTTATTATTTTATGTCCCACGGCATTTTGCATATCCACAACAAAGTATCTTTTAGTTTCTATCTCTTTGACCTCTAATACGGAGAGGATTTCCGGAAATGTGTACCCGGTGCCGTGAGGTACAATGTTAGCATTTTTTAGTCTGTGATACACTCCTAGTTCTTGGGAGCGGCGTGTGAATCCTAGGTTCTCAATGTTTTCTTCGGTTAGATTTTTTTTACCCGTTACCAGAAACGAGGGTAATCCCGCTCTGGTGCCTATGGGTAGAAGGGATTCTTCCAGTGAATTGTTGACGCCAAGTAACACTTCATTTTTGTTTAATAGTCCCTGATGGGTGATGTTTGCTATCTCTGTGAAGCTATCGAATATTTCATTCGCCGCGGTTACTCGTCTCCTCTTGGAAAACGATTCCGCATAGTTGCAAAATTTCCAGTAAGAGTCAACTTCCTTATCCAATAGTACGTGAAGAACCCCGAATGGAGTGTTTATACCTTCGGCTATTTCTTGTAATTCTTTGCTTTTGTGATGGTACAGTCCGGGTCCTTTTGGATTATCGCCTTTTAATTCTTGGTTTCCAGAATGTATGAGGAAGGCGTAGGGTGGAAGATCTGAGCCATCTAATTTTCTTACCTTGAAGAGATCGATAAAATGGTTGCCCTTACCGAAATCCCAATCTATAGGGATTCCATCGATTTCGATGTTTTCTTTTAGAACGTTGTGGACTCTTCGAATCAGTTTCTCATAGCTTGGCAATTCGTCAAGTCCCCCCACGAGCATCCCACAGGTGTTTGGCATAACGTCTAACACGAACACCTTTTCGTTTCCATCCCCCCAACTTATTTTCCCACCGTAACCAATGCCTCCTCCCCATCTTTGAACATTTCTAGAAATTGTTTCATCCGGACCAGAGATAAAAGTGGCGTTAGGTTCCATTCCCAATTCTTCTTGCATCCAGTGAATTTTAGCTATACCATATTTCATATTAACTCTACAAAGAGCAGAGCCTATATCACCCATACCTAGAGAAAATATGTGTCTTTTAGCTTGTTTGAGAAGATTCTCTTTATCACCTTTTAATAATTTAGGAATACCCATTCTCATCCTCCTTTTTATAATGTTTGAAGCAAATAAGTTTAGATTATAGTACTAAAACCCCGTTCAGGGCGGTTAAAAAATTTCTAGGCGGTTAGTTTCTTACTTCGTAAACTTATATCCTTTTCTAAAAAACTCTTAAACACAGTAATACTTAATATAAAACTTGTAACCATTTTTCTATTAGAAACAATCAATTTGAAAGAGTTTAGAGGTGTTCTTTTGGATCATCTATTTGTACACGTTTCAGATATTCACGTCGGAAGAGGTGAAAGGGGGGAATTTATGCCCGAAAAACTCGAGCTTTGCATTGACGAGGTAAACGAACTGGCTCCTGAAGCCGTCATCCTAACAGGGGATTTAACAATGTTCGGATTAAAGGAGGATTACGAATCAGCGAAAAAATACGTTGACCAGTTCAAGTCCAAAACTCTGGTCATCCCCGGAAACCACGACGCCAGATACACCGGTTACATCTATTACGAGGAAATCTTCGGAGTGGGAAACTGGACACATAGAATGGACGATGTTTTCATTGTGGGAGTTGACAGTAGCGTGCCTGATTTGGATGAAGGACGCGTTGGGAGAGGTAGAACGGACTGGGTTGATAAAAACTTGCAGAGAGTTCCAGATGATTTCTATAAAATTGTTGCTGTTCATCACCATCTGGTCTCAGTGCCCGGGACAGGCAGAGAGAGAAACGTTTTAACTGACGCCGGCGATTTTCTACAAATGCTCGTAAGAAATAAGGTGAATCTTGTTTTGTGCGGTCACAAGCATACACCCCACGTCTGGAGGGTGGAGGATATCTATGTAGCAACCGCGGGAACACCTTCCTGCAGAAAGGTTAGAGCAAAGATACCCCAATGCTACTACATAATAGAATTTAAGGACACATACACGACCATTAATCTGAAAGAAGTTGGTGGAAAAGAAGAACGTGTAAGAAAATGTAAAACACTATGAAAAAATTCTCACAAACGCCAGTCAGAAAATATAATGATTACACCATTCCTTTTAAGTTAAAGGATAAAACATTTTTAACTAATCGAGAAATTGGAACCCAATCGATTTATGCTGATTGAACTAATTCAATTTTTCAGTAGTCTTTCCTCTATAACTTTGAGCACTCTTCTATACCGATTTCTTGAGACTCTTCTATATCGGGAGTGTGCTTATGGTGAGGAAAAGTTCTTAGGTGTCTGTGATGAGGAGAGTTATCCCACCTAATTATGAGTTGACCCTCATTATCCTGCCAATGGTATGAGTATAAATACTTGTTTTCAGATACATATTCTCTTATGTGAAGTTCGCTACCTTCCTTTAATATCGCTTTGATCCTCAAGTAGTAGAAGCCTTTACCCTGCTTAAAGTCCAATAACTCTGATTTTTCGATTATCTTACGGGATTTAAGTAAGTCTAATGTTCTTAGCATCCTCAATCTTCTCGAGTTTTGCTGTCAAATCTCTTAGACTCTCAGCATAGGCTTTCCACTCAATATAATCATCCCACTTTTCAAAATTTTCTTCATCCTCCCCAATCCTCCTTTCGAAATCCTCAAAAGAGCAACCGTATTTCCTCTCTAAAAATTTTATCTTCTCCCGTATAGGAGCAAGCTGAGAAATTATCTTTAACTTCTGATACTCCCTAATCTCCTCACGCGAAACCGTTAAATCCATACAAACACCAAGCACTTATAGATTCAAACAATTAAAAAACTTATCCCACAGAGAACTGCTCTTCTAAACTATGATATTAAAGATCATATCATCATAAATGCTAGATCTTATTTAGAAATTTTTCGATTTCTTCTTCCGCGTTGTCTGCGCGAATGTATATCGGCACGTTTGCCAGTCCTGTGGCTATGTAGCTTGAGAGCAGCCAATCTCCTGGTGTAAATTCTAGGGTTTTCTCTAGTATGTTTTTGTCTATCATAAATGTGTTACTAATCAAACCTCGGTCGTATGGTCTGGGAAGGGTGCTTACAAAATAGGTGTGTAGTTGCTGGAGGGCGCTGGTGTTTAGGTGGGCTATTCGCTGAGTGGCTATACAGCCGCCAAGACCGTATTTTCTTCCTTGCCTTAGCAGTCTCTCAACCTCCACTGAGCATAGTCGATCTATTCCGGATACACTACCAGGGTTGGCCACAAATTCCTGCGCCTCATCCCAGACGAAAAGAATGTAAGGCTTTACCTTGAACTCCCTTTTCCTCTGGGCGAGAACCTCTTGGGTCAAATCTATTACTAGTTCTTTTATTATCTGGGGATCGCTGATTGAGATGCTAATCAGACGGGTTTCTCCTTCTATTAGTTCTTTTATCGCTTCCGAGTTTGCCCCCTCGCCGGGTTGGAATTCTTCCATTTGGCGGAAGTAGCGTCCCATGAGCCGCCTTGTTTCGAACCAGCCGTAGAGGGTGCTCTTCTCGTGCACTCTGTAGGCTTCGGCTATCTGTGGTGCTGCGGCTGCTAGCATTTCTACAAAATCGTTGTCTATTTCGTCGGATTCTATGTGATTCTTTTCCGCCATGTGTCTTGCGGTTAGTACCTCGATTTCGTTTAGTGCTTCCAGGTAGTTAGGTTTGCTTTGGTTGTCTGATTTGAGTGCAGATACATTGTCCAGAAATTCTTGGAAGGTGGGGGTTCTTAACACTTCTCGCACAAAGTGGGTAACCTTGTTTTGGGAGAAGATTTTTTCCATTCCCTTAATCACTTTGGGATTGTTCTCGAAGAGCTTAGGTTTAACGATTGAGTTATAGAATTCTTTTACAGTTTCCGCTTTGTTCTCAAGAATGATTTTTGAGGGGATTTTCTGGTCTGCGAACAGGTCCATCAGGAGGAAGGGGTACTCGCAGGATATGTCAAAGATTATCACCTTGGTGTCCGCGGTATGTATTAGCAATCTTCTCAGAATGTTTGAAAGCAGGTTGCTTTTACCGCCGCCAGTAAACGCGAATATGCCGAAGTGATATCTCACCAGAGAATCGTAGTTAGAGTAGATGGGAATATCCTCGGGGGAGGCCTCAAACATTTTAATGGTTCCCAGTCTGGGATCCTTCCGGGGATCATTACTGGTTTTCTCGGAGCTGAATCCGATTTCCTCTAGGACGCTGCGATTGTACATGTCCTTAATCATTTCCTTGTTAAGAATGTAAACCTGTTCCCCTACCACGGGGTATGAGAATCCACGCTCATAGCTAAATTCTCCCTCCTCGCCGATTATGAGATCATAGTTTATGGGGATTGCGGATATCTGGATTATCATGGTGGACTTGTCGCTGGTCTCCCAGTCGCTGACCGATTGTTCGATGACCTCGAACTGTAGAGGATAATACTGGTAGTCTTTCAATCCTCTCAAACCGAAGTGTTCAGGCCAGAAACGAAGAATCCCCATAAGGGTGTATCGGGTTTCACCAGTCTCCTTTGTTCTAAAATTCCTAACCGCCAGAAGCATCCCAGAGTCGATAAGCCGCAGGAGGTCGCGATCATACTCGGCCAGAACCCGGCAGTTGTAAGGTGAAGAAGTTCCGAACTCTTCGCTGGAGGTCTCACTGGAGGGAATCACTCTTCCCAGTCGGGCCTTGAATTTTCCATCGAAATCGGTAAAGTACGTTTTAAGCTCCTCTTCTAAGCCGCTCAATTTCACCCCTCCGTTCACGGAAGCTGGTCATATAGTATACAAACTTCTTTAAATCCTTATTCGTCATAATCCACTCCTTAGTGGTGTCAATCAAGTTCTTAAACAGGGAGTAATTCCACTTCGCCACGTTATCCGCAATAAAAAGCGGTTTGTTATGCCCGAAAACCTCGGGAATGGTAGAAGTGGTAGTAGCCGCCAGAGTCACCAGGGTCAGGTTCATAAGCTCACGCCCACCGTTCTCATTCTTTATCACAAATACGTTCACCGGCTCTTCTCCCACATAAATCTGATGAAAAATCTCAATGTTCTCCTTCCTCATATCGTATTCGGGATAAGCCAATCTATCTATGAGTAGAACGTTGCTCCTCAGTTTTGAATCGTGTTCAGCCTCCTGAAGCTGGACATAGGTTTTGAGAAACAACCGCTCTATGGTGATCTTGTTTTTCCTCGCTCCCCTAACGTACCTCGGTCCTCTATCGTGATCCGGCACAATAGTGGTGAATGCAGAGTCATACTCTGTCAGACTCCAAGGAGGATGGAGAACATCGGAACAGTTGAAGGAGTAGTGTTGTAAGAGCATGCGGTCAGTGTTAGGAAGATTTGAGAAGCACTCTGGCGAAACGGTGCAGCCGAAAAGATTGCAGTTGGAACAGACGGGAATAAAATGGTTCTTAAAATCACTGGCCGCGGTGTCCTTGGTGATTCCCAGAAGCAGAACCCTTCTCTTCCAGCACTCCTCGATGAGCATGTAGAAGCAGAAAAGCGTGAGAAAAGCAATATCCAGCGTGGACAGGTACTGCGAAGCGTCGTCCTCATAATTGATGATCATCTTACTACTCGTTGCAGATTCCTCGATATCCTCCCTGAATATTCTCTGCCCCAAAGTTCTAACCATATTGCAGATTCTATCCCAAGAGTTCCGGTACCGCGGATTGATACGATATTCTGAATGGCTCTTAAGAATTATCTTCTCTCGGACAAGACTATTAAGATACCTTCCAACCTTATCCTCTCGCACCGGGTCCCCAATCCCCAACTCCTCGCAAATCTGCTTCAATGTGAGTGGGGAATCCTTACCTTCTAAGAGAAGTATCATGCTGTGGCGCAAAAAGTCTCCTCTCGCAGGAGGAAGGCCAAGCTCAGGGTTCAAAACATGGTATCGACCGATGAACAAATCATTCTTATCAACGGTTTCACCGTCCACCTTGAATCCCAGTATGGCACACTTTTTATCCCAGTAGGTTTTCTTAGAGGTTTCCTTAGCAATGGCACGCTGAGTACCCGAGAGAGACCGGTCCAAGAAAAGAATATTTACCGGTTCCCGCGAATCCGTTACCAGAAGATATGCCAGATAATACTCTGCAAAGGTCATAATCCAGTTCGCAATCTGAGAGTTGTCCGCTATCTCCTGTTCCGATAGTGGCTGAGTCAATAAACCCTCCGGGTCGTCGCCCTCGCTGAAGAATGTCTGGTCGATTTCGGGAACCTCATTAATATATACGGGAATACAGCTGGAGATCCCCCTACCCTCCTCAATATACCGAGTGTGGTAATCCACCACGGGTTTGGAGTCCTCATGGAACTGTATTTCACCAGTGGCAGCGTAGGCACCGCCGAAAAATAGGATAAAGTCGAAAAGCCTCCTCGAGTACTCCGTCCCATCCACAGCCGCGAATCTAACCCGATCAGAGCCGAAAAAGTCAACCGCGGTACTGTAAGCCCTTTCAAGGTTTAAATCGGTGACCAATAGTTTCGAGATAAACTGGTTAATTTCCTCTATTGAAGAGAAACGGTTTTTGTAGTCTGTTAACTGTCGCTCAACGCCCCGTAACAGAATATTACTTATCCTACTTATCTGAGAGCTGAGGAAAGATTTTCCCATAATAATCACCCTAACAACTCGTAGAGTATATCACACTAGAACATACCATCTTAAAGAACGCTTGATCCCCAAGTCCAACCACTAACTAGTAATATTTAAACCAACCAATTTAAAGTTATCATAAATGTAAAATCCAAGAAATAATATTAGAAATATATTAATATAAAAAAAAGGAGGTAAGGAAGGGT
>DXJA01000383.1 GCA_019056875.1 Candidatus Jordarchaeum madagascarense | reverse complement strand
TTAGTTTTACATTATTTTTATATCTAAATTTCGTACAATGTTATGATTTCTTCAGATATTTTCAATGATTGCATAACAAGCTGTGTGCTTTCTATCTCTATTTCAAGCATTTCGGTAATCTTTTTGATTCCATTAGCCAGTAATAATGCTCTATCATACCACCCTTTTTCTAGAGCAAATTTTAGACTCTCAGACATGTTCACTAACGAAATTGCCTTGTTTAACACGCAACCACCCCAAGTGGCTCTAATCAACTATGTACAAGGCACTATATAAGTTTTTTGTTGCAATACTACATAATTACAATACGCACTTTAAATAATAGATGAATCCAAAAAATGACAACCCATATAAAAGGGGGAACAAACTTGGCGGTTTATAGATGCCCAAAAATACACCCAATGAAACGCGTCTCGAAAGAAAAGCAGTCAAAAAAGGAACATCAAGGTCAATTTAGCGAAGGATATGAGACAACCACGAGCATCTTCAGTACATATTCAAGAGCACAGTTGCCCGGCAATTCGTGAACTTTGAAAATGGGAAAATGACTGCCAATCTTTAATTGTGCGCAGCGTCATCGTTGGGCTACAAATCCTAGAAGTTCAGAGGGCTATGGATAAGCTACCTATTAATAAAAGCTGAAGGTTTTCTGGAAAGCTATTAGTGTAACATCCTAATCTCACACACTTTTTTTAGTAAAATTACTATCAGAAGTTTAAAGGAAAGGTGGGTTACTTTGTTTCTGTCCAAGAAAGGTAAAGTGTTCAAAGGGAATGATTGGGATAAACCCGAAAATATCGTAAATATGACCAAAATCCTGTTTGAGGAAGTTTCCAGTCTTAACCGTCGTTTCAAAATATTAGAGCAACAAGTGAAAACTATATTACAAGAAATTTACGGCTTTAGAAGTATTAACTCCCCTTCCCCCCAAGAAGAGATCGATTCAATCCAACAACCACCCTCCGAAGTTAAAGTCAAAAACAAAAGATCTAAACCCTTTACCACTGATAAAGATCTCTTCCAAACTGTTTCAACATCGTCTCCCACTTCCTCAGATGCCTTTTTCTCTCCGCCTTTATCTCATAATACGGGAATGGATACAGTCACTCCCGCCTACCAAAGCTTTACCTCCTCCCCTACCGAATCCGCACATCCTCCAAACGCTCCCACCTTTCCTAGCCCCTCTCAAAGCGAAGAAAAAGACAAAGAACCAGCACAAAAAGACACCATATACCATATTATACCCCGAGTAAAGCTTGCAACTAAAACCCGCACCGACTAATAAAAACAAAGGAATAACCCAGGAACCCTAATTGAACCTAGTCCCTAATCCTATACACCCCCCAGTAAAAAATTCTTTTCTAATTATCGTAAATTTTTCTCAGTATAAACACCCAGAAGAAATTACTAAGTGAAATTTTAAGAACGGAGAGGATGCAAAGCCGTTTTCCTCTTTAAATATCTTTTTAAACTTTTAATACCAAATAACTGTCGAATAAAGGGCTCTCCATATGAGAAGTGGCGTTCAAAGGCACAAGGTAAACAAACCCTATATTATAAAATTTCTCGGTTACCGGATTAACGATATTGGATAAATTACCAAGGTTTGAAATAATTTATTTCGGTAGAGATGGTTAATCTATGCCAGATTCGGGGGCGATTTGATGGCTTTAGATCCATGGGTCATTAGCTTGGTGGCAGCCGGAACATTTCTGGTCATTGGTATAATCCTAATGATTCTTGAGGCAAAGATGGGAATAGGGATTCTCGCGGTGGGTGGAATTGCCTGCGTGGTGATCGCGGTTGTTATACTTTTCCGTATAGAAAACGTTCCTGATGAATACGTCTACTTTGTGAACATACTGAGATACACAATAATGATATCAGGTGTAGCGTTAAGCGTCTTTTTTGGTTACGTAGCATACAAGGGATACCAGGTTAGAAAAATTAAACCAAAGTTAGAAGCCGAGTCCCTAATAGGCAAAATAGGAATAGCCAAAACAGACATAGACCCCAAAGGCCAAGTAAACCTAGAAGGAGAACTCTGGAGCGCCGAATGTAAACAAAAACCATACGCCTACGAGAAAGAAGAAGTCGAAGTCATAGGCTTTGAAGGATTAACACTCTACGTTCGACCAGCTATTTATAAAAAAGTAGAAGAAGAAATGAACAAAGAAAAGACAAAGCCACCAAGAGGTAAAAAATCAAAGTCATAAGACATTACTAAATTTTTTCTATAAACAATAAAACTTTAAAACCTCCAAAGAAAAATGAAAAGTTCAATAAAAATCGCTTACCAAAAACAAAGCTATAAGTTTTATATTTAAACGATAATTTTTCTTCTTTTTTACCATAAACTTAAGATTTTTGAAAGTCAATATCATAAATCGTCTATTTGCTCTAAAAATTCAAATAATATGTGCTTCAATTTTCCTTGGGATGATTCCTATGCTGCTAATCTCAACCGCCAAACATAGTGTTCAGGAGTTAAAACAGATAGAAGGGTACGTTGATGGCTTTGAGTTGGGTATAGGTTTGGAAGAGAAAAACAGGGCAATGTGCGAAGAATTTGGAGAAAAAATCTTTACCATCCATAACCTTCCCGCGATGAGAACAGACTACGATAAGAATTTTATGATGAACCCCGCCGTCAACCCTCAAGATTCAGCTCGAATGGTTAAAAAAATGATAGAACGCGTAAACAGCTTTCTACCCCATTGGAAACTATACGGAGTCCACGGAGGTCTCCGAGGAAAAATAAAGGGGCCCAACGATTTCGTGATAAGAGGCCGAACGCTTTCAATTCAGGAATGTATTAGAAACATTTCACGATTCAGTAGCATTCTAAAAAAAGAGAATCATCTATCCCAAGTCGCTTTGGAAAACATTTATGGTGCAGACGCAAAATCACCGGCCATCGGAATGAACGAAACCGAACTAAACGAAATCGCAAAACACATAGAAATACTACTCGACCTCGGACACATGGCAGTAAACTGCGCATACCAAAACACCAACCTCAACCAGATGAACTTCAATAACCTACCCCTAAAAGAAGTACACCTAAGCTTCCTAAGACCCGAAATAAAAAAATACACACCAAAATACCTAGACAAAAACCTAATGTACTGGGACCACTACCCCTACACCGAAACAGAAGTAAACCAGCAAATACTAGAAGTAGCCCAAAAAATGAAAAAAAGAACAGAAATCATCACCATAGAATTAACCGGAACCCCAGAAGAAATAAAATCATCACTAGAACAATTACAAATTCTGAGATAGAAGCACCCCTCTCTATTTTTGATTTATTCAACTCCCTATAATACTTTCTAAAAACTTCAAGGGTCTATCCCCACCCTCCTATCCGTTTTCTAAGAGACCCTAAAACCTCACAAAAATATTAGTGTGCATCGACTCTACAAAAATTCAAGATAAATTCAATATGAATATAAAATAAAATTGATGAATTTGAATTTATTAAAAAAAAATTGATATAAATTTGAGAAAAATTTATATATGTTAATATCAACTACAGCATTTAATTTCAAAACTTTCCTTGGAAATCGGTACCATACTGGGATCCGAGAAAAATAATTAGGGGAACCTAACTGCCACAAGCTATACCCACAAAGGGGATAGCCTCTCGCCAATATTGCGGGAGCGCCGAGGAGGGGCGCAATGACAAAATACCCAAAAAAAGAAAATGAGAATAAATGAAATCAAGCAAAAAAATTCTGATACCCCTTATTGCATCTCTACTAATCTTAACAGCAGTAATTCCCATAGCATTATCTCATAGCCAATCACAAAACCAACAGCAGCAACTAATCCAATCACTAAGCATATCCGCTATGCTGAATCCTCTAGCCAGTGAGAGTCACATAACAAGTAAAAGTCCTGAAGTAGGCAGCCATTTAATAACCGTAACCTACTATCAAGCATATATATACGACGACCACGATCCTGAACCGGAAGGTCCGGGAGAATGGTGGTTCCAACTCCACTGGTACACTGGATCGGGTTGGACATCTACAACGCTCGTAGGTCCATACGAACGTGATGGTCCTGGAATTGTCGATTTTGCGGATCGAACTCATAGCTGGTACATATCGGAAGGAACAAGTGTGCTACTTACAGCAGCGGAATTCGATGAATCACTTGATTACCAATCCCGGCCCAGCGTATCTATTGATTTCCCCGGAGTGGAGGTCAACACTTGGCACAACGCCACCAAGTTGTTGGGGGATGTCTTACACTACTACAAATATATTATTTACAATGATGCACCAGTAGTACAGAATATCTCTGTCTCCTACATAACCCTATTTAGTGTGAATTTCTCATGTAGCATTTCTGATCCAGAAGGAGACTCCATTATAGCATACGAGTGGAACTTCGGTGACGGAACAAACAGTACAGAAGCCAACCCCTACCACGAGTACACAAAACGGGGCACATACAACGTCAGCCTAAGAGTACAAGACTCCATCGGCACATGGAGCGCATACAAATACCAAACAATCAACATTCCTAAATTAATTGAAGTAACATGGACAAACCCCACAATAACCGATGTTAACGTTTCAAAGGATCTTTACATCATCCTCAACGGAGACCTCACCATCACTGAAACCGGTAAGCTACACCTTATCAACTGCGTTTTAAACGTGAATAATGGCACCACCCCGGTTAAGTATGGCATAAAAGTTTACGGCGGGATGTACATCAACGAGTCCTCAACCATAACCGCCATCAACCCTGCTAACCCCTACTACTTCACGGTCTTTGACGGAGCAGCTTTTCAGTTGAATGATAGTCGAATGGAGTACTGCGGACACAGCAGTGGCTCCTACCCCAATAAACAGGGACTCGCGGTAAGGGCAGACAACGTGTGGATTGAGAACAATACATTAACATTGGGCAGCTTCGGTTTGATACTGTACGGTTCACAGGGCAGCACAATCCTGAATAACATTGTCACAAACAATAGCGGGGGCGGCTTCTTCCTAGGCTATAGCTCGTACAACAATCTTTCTGGTAACACCGCTGCAGACAACGGCGACATCGGCTTCCTCCTAATGAATAGTTCGTACAACACTCTTTCTGGCAACACCGCCACAAACAACGACTTCGGCTTCGACCTAGGCGGTAGTTCGTACAACACTCTTTCTGGCAACACCGCCATAAACAACGGCGACGGCGGCTTCCTCCTAATAGTGGATAGTTCGTACAACATTCTTTCTGGCAACACCGCCACAGACAATGGCTGGGGCCTCCTCCTTGAATCTGGTTCGAACAATAACTTTCTTTCTGGTAACAACGCCACAGACAATAATATGTTCGGCTTCTGCCTTTACGATAACTCGAACAACAACACTCTTTTTGGTAACACCGCCGCAGGCAATGGACAATGGGGCTTCTACCTCCTGTATTCTAACTCGTACAACCTTCTTTCGGGCAACAACGCCATAAACAACGGCGACGGCTTTGTCTTGAGCTGGAGTTCAGACAACAACATTCTTTCTAGTAACACCGCCGCAGGCAACGGACAAGAAGGCTTCTGGCTGAACTCTAGCTTGTACAACCTTCTTTCGGGCAACAACGCCATAAACAACGGCGACGGCTTCTTCCTGTACAACAGCTCTAACAACACCCTTTCTGGTAATAACGCCACAAACAACAACCAATGCTGCTTCTTCCTAGACTATAGCTCGTACAACACTCTTTCTGGTAACACCGCCATAGACAACGCGGTAGGCTTCTACCTGTTTGAAAGTCCGTACAACACTCTTTCTGGTAACACCGCTACAGACAGCGACTGGTGCTTCTTCCTAAACTATAGCTCGTACAACACTCTTTCTGGTAACACCGCCATAAACGCTCAATACGGCTTCGGCCTATGATATTCTTCTGATGGTAACGCCCTCACTGGTAACATAGCTACAAACAACTACTACGGATTCTACTTGACTGATTCTGATGGTAACACCCTCACTGGTAACACTGCTTTAAACTGTACCGCGGGATACACTTGGGTTAGCAGCATTAATAATGATTTTACGGGTAGTGGGGAGGCGAACTTTCTGCGTATGAACGTAACGGATGTTATGGGCTTCCCTATTTCTGATGTGGATGTAGAGGTTGTGACTGATGGAATGCAGGTGTACGCTACACCCTATTTTGGAGGCTTGGACTCTACCACCGATCTGAACGGTGTGACTCCGTGGATTGCTGTCATCTACCGGACTTTTACTACTAATGATACGATGACTGTTAACACTACCACCGTTACTGTTTACTATATGGGACATATCTTCACTTATAACCCTAGGACGGTTAACATATCCACTTCCCACATGGAAACGGTTCTAATGGACGATACTCCACCAGAGACCACAATTATTTTAAGTGGCACACAGGCCTTGGAAGGCTGGTATGTATCCGATGTGATGGTCAACCTGACAGCAATCGACTACTACACAAGCGTAGCTATAACGAGGTACAGTTTTGATGAAGCTACTTGGTTCAATTACACAGAGCCATTCAATATTACAGATGAAGGAATCACAACTGTATACTATTACTCAATCGACATTGCAGACAACGTGGAAGCAACGAAGACCGAGACAATAAAGATCGATAAGATGCCTCCCGATATCGCAATTACTGTTCCTCCTAGTGACGGAACTGTTTACACCGGGTGGGTCGTGATTAACGGAACCTTTGATGACACAGGTAGTCAGGTTACAAGTATCGCCATTAATGACTCACGATTCATCCTCGTGGAGCCAGTGGGTACGGGGCCCTACGGTTATTCTGGCACCTACAGCTTTAAGGCCCTAATTATAGCAGAAGGTGAGTTCGTGTTTGAGGTCACCGTTTGGGATCAGGCAGGGTTCACTGGAACCGCAACTAGACAATTGATATTTGTTAATAACACCCCTATCGGTGAGGACGTTGAGGTTACAGACCCGGTCTCGGGCATTAATATGGCATTTGATAACGTCACAGACAGCGGAACAACAACAGTAACCGCCACCGAAATGGGACCCGACCCGCCAGAAGGATTCGTAATAATACCTTCGGTCACAGGCGACGTATACTACGATATCAACACAACCGCCAACTACATGGGCACAATCACTATAGCTATACCCTACGACGAAACACAACTCACGTACCCTTGGCAAGAGTCTCTTCTAAAACTCTATCACTGGAACTCAACTACTGAAGAATGGGAAGACATCACAACTTGGGTGGACACCGAGAATAACATCATTTACGGCGAGGTTACAGGCTTCTCAATATTCGCAATCATGGAGTCATCGATCTTGGAGCAGTTCCAGGGATATGGTAGGCTAAGAATCGATGGACAACTATACAGGGGAGATGCCACAATGGCCATCTATGTAGACATGATTCAAATACAGGTAGAAGGTCAAACAGCCACTTGGAACATCCTGAAACAATTCAGGATAGGGAGCATCGAACTTGTTTTCGGTGAGGGTGAACTGGGAAAAATAGTTCTCACAATACACCGAGGAGAAACAGCATCACACGTAGTTGCTGCGGGTAGAGGAATCTTCTTCTTCGGCTGTATCTAAACCCATCTTGCATGTTGGAACATAGAGCGAGGCCCATCCATTCCTCCTTTTTTTATTTTGTTAAAATTCCTCATGAGAAAATGAAATGGCTTTTATCTTTTCTTATTGTCGATTTAAGTGATATTGTTAAGCAAAAAGGAAATAAAGGAGTCCTCTTTTTTAGAATTAAAAAAGTTGAAGGAATAGAGCCTTGGAGAAAAAGCAGTTCTGGTCCGGAATTTTAATTTTCCTTCCCTCTTGGGCATTGGCGAACGGTTTACTTTTCTTACCTCGGACGAGTCAAATCAATGTTACTATACTTGTGATGTCATTCGTGGAGTTAGCGGGCATAGTTTTAATTATTGGGGGTTTGCTTTTCGAGTTTAATTTCGATTCTTACTGGAAAAAAATCGTTATAATTGGTGTATTGGTTTTGTTGGTGGGCTATTGGATTATTAATCCCGTAATTTTCTATCTCTTTCCCCAACCAGCTATTCCCCTAGACTTTTTGAGGCAACTATTCATGCCCCCGATTTGGATTCAGCTTATTCCTGCCGCCACCGAAATAATCGGAATAATCATAATATTAACCAGTATAAAATTTAGTGAACAAAAAGTGAATGAGACAAAAATCAAAAGGTAGAGGGAGTGCAGAGCTTTGAGAAATGAAAATCTAGAGAAACAAATCTTCCTGTTAAATGATTCAGACAGATTGACGCGGAGCCGCGCCGCCTTTAATGTTGGCAGATACGCGATGCTGGGAATACTCGATGAGAGGGCACTGGAGCCATTGGCAAAACTTCTACGTAATGCAGACAGGGAGGTTCGTATGAATTCTGCGTTTGCTCTGGGAGAGTACGCTTCCCATAAGATTTTTGACAAATCTATTTTGAAGCCGTTGATAAAACTGTTAAAAGATTGGAGTAGCAAGGTCCGCTGTCGAGCCACCACCTCGCTGGGTGAGTATGCTAGGCTGGGTTTTTACGATAGGGGAGTCATTAAGCCTTTTCTCAGATTTCTCACCGATGATGATAAAGAGCTGCGAGCAAACGCGGGTTGGACTCTGGGAATGTACGCTACAAAAAACATTCTGGAAAAAGGTAATTCAGACCTTTTAGAAAAAATACTAAAAACACGAGACCCCAATGTGGACATCGGCCTCTCCATAGCTGCGGGAGAATTCATATGGAGTAATGGACAAATAAAGGAGAGAGTTTTAGAAACCTTCATTAAACTTTTAAACCACGAGGATTTCCGAATTCGACAAGGAACCGCTTTCATAGTAGCACAAAATGCGGAAGAAAAACAAATCGACAAAAGAATAATTAACCCTCTACTCCGCTTATTAGAGGATGCTATTCCCGCAGTCCGCATCAACGCCATTTTTGCACTCGGAACTTACGCCAGAAGAGGAACAAAACCAAAATATCTGGTTAAAAAACTCTTAGGTGCTAGCAAAGATCCTGAAGATGATGTAAAAGAAACCCTCAGAAACGTCCTTCTTAGAATCGAACTTGGGGTTCGATAAAAATACCTTGTCGTAGCATTTTTGGATTAACTGCGGCGATGATGGAGGGTTCATCAAAATTAGGCGGGGTTGTTCTCGCGTATTTCTGCAAGTTTGTCAAAGGACTCCTTTAGCGATTCGTATAATTCTCTGTATATTTCATACAGTTTTGTGTAGAGCTTGTGGCGGTGTGGGTCAGGATTTATGACTTTCTTCACCTTTGCAAGCTCTTCGCAAGTTCCGAATAAGTCCTGAAATATTCCCACTCCGTTTCCCGCCATTATTGCATCTCCTAGCGTTTCACCATCAGCACTAACCTGGTGAATTGGTTTGTTGAGCACGTCCGCCTTTATCTGAAGCCATAAATCGCTCTTGGAGCCGCCACCGGTTGCTCTCAATTCTTCAATTTCAACTTCCGCTCTCTCAGCGATTTCCATGTTGTGGCGAAGGCCGTAGGCAACTGATTCTAAAATTGCCCGAATTATATGTGCTCTTGTGTGAGTTAGATACAATCCGAAAATGACTCCTCTTGCGTTGGCATTCCAAATGGGGTTTCTCTCACCGGCAATATAGGGTAAAATAACTAAACCGTCGGATCCGGGAGGAACCTTGGAGGCCTCGAGGTCCATGATTTGATAAGGGTCTAATCCTTGCTTTCTGACCGATTCTAGTTCCAGGTAGCCAAAATTGTCCCTAAACCATCTTAGTAAACCGCCACTCGCCACCATGGCTCCACTCACTACGTAAAATCCCATTTCCCCTTCACAGAGGAGCCCTTCTTCTCTTACTTTGGGATAGGGTTTGTCGGTGCAAATTATTAATGAGCAACTGTGCCCGGTGAATTCAACGGCTCGCCCTGCTCTAACTGCTCCGGCTCCGAGCATTGCTGAGAATGCGTCGGCTGCTCCCGCCACTACTGGGGTGCCCTCAGCCAATAGAGTTTCCCGTGCAGCTTTTTTTGTGACTTCCCCAATAACCTCAGAAAAGAGATGGCTTTTAGGAAACAGGTTAGGGTCAATGAACTCACAGGTCTCAGCGGCCGTTGCAATCAAATTCTGGGTTATGTCTAATGTGAATTGGCCGGTTAACTTGTGATTGATAAAACCGCTTCCAGAGAGAAACTTGTATGTCTTTTTAAGTATCTCTGGCTCGTTTTCTTTCATCCACTTGAATTTTGGTAAGGGGTCGTGCAACTTACCTCCTCGGGCATCCATCCAAATAATAGCAGACCTGAGAGGCTCTCCACTTTCATCTACGGGTAGCACGACGGGAAAAAGGGAGCTTACACATATTCCGGCTATTTTATTCTTTGCGGAGGATTCGGTTTTGGCCAAAATCTCACGAATGGTTTCCTTTGTTTGCTCCCACCAAAGCTGAGGGGAATGTTCAGCCCAACCAGGTTTAGGATGCATTGTTCGATATTCCCTACTAGCTCTAGCTATAACTCTTCCTGTTGTGTCATAGAGCACCGATTTGACAGCGGTTGTTCCAACATCTATGCCGAGGAGATACCCCCTATCCTGATAGCCCTTATTCATTTTAATTCCTTCATCGCTTCTTCCACGGTTGCGTTTTCGTGGATTATCTTGGCTATGGCCCTGGTCATCGCAGTTGGGTCCTTATATTGCCAAATATTTCTACCAAACACTACGCCCTTTCCACCCGCATCAATTGCCCCCTTTACAACCTCCAAGACATCTTTGGCAGTGTCCATTTTTGCTCCTCCCGCAATCAAAACCGGTATAGGGCAAGTCTCGGTTACTTTCTTGAAGCTTTCCGGGCTTCCAGTATAGTTAGTTTTGATGAAGTCAGCACCATACTCCGCACCAATTCTCGCCGCTAAAGATACGTGTCCCACATCATAAGAATCTTTAACTATATTGCCGGGCATGGGAAGGGTTTCAGCAAGTAGTGGTATCCCCCACACTTCACATTCCTCTGCCACGTTTCCCAGAATCTCGAGTGTAGCAGCTTCGCAGGGTGCTCCGAAGAAACCCATTACAATGACTCCGTCCACCCCCATCGTAACCGCTTGTTCCACGCTGTACATTAACTTCCAATCGGTTACGTTGGCGAAATCCAAAAGACAATAAATACTCCCCCCACTATCAATACGCAGTATTGTTCCAACTCGTCCATGCATAAGATCATAAGACTGCTTTAATATGCCGAAGCTGGTCATTATAGCGTCTGCACCGCCCTCTATAACCTTCTCGATAGTTTCACCCGCATTTTCTAATCCTTGCATTGGACCAAACGTAACAGCGTGGTCCATGGCAACAATTAGGGATCGTCCATCCCTTTTGAAAATCCTACCTAACCTTAACTTCTTACCTATATACGCCATATCTTCTACCCCTAGAAATTTTTACTAGCTGTTCTTATGTCCGTATTAGTATTTAAGAGGTTATTATCATCACTTTTAGGCCTTCCTTATTTTCTTGAACTTGAAAAGCCTTGTGTATCTCATCCAAAGCGAATCTATGCGTTACGAATTTTGCTACGGGAACCCTTTTTGAGGCAATCAAATCCAACGCTTCCTGATACAGTTGAATATTAATATCCATAGCTCCCACCCAAGAGCTACCAGTTAATACGACCTCCTTATAATGGATTATGTTTGGGTCTATTCGAACCATGCTGCCTTCCGGGGCACCCCCAAATATAACCACCCTTCCTCCTATTCTAACAATTTTTAATCCTTGTTCTACTGCTATTGGATTGCCAATTGAAACGATGACCGAGTCGGGTCCCCAATCCTTCATTAACTTCTTTACCGCCGCCTCAAGATTCTCCTTAGAGGAGTTAATAACATGGTCTGCACCAAATTTTTCAGCATATTCAACTCTTTCTTCTACAAGTTCGCCGACAATGACTTTGGCTCCAATAGATTTTGCTACCATTAATAACTGTAAACCCATTTGCCCCGCACCAATTATCGCTACGGTGTCTCCCGCTTTTACCTTGGCTCTGTCCTTTACGGCGTGTAAGCAATCTGCTAGAGGCTCAACGAAAGTGCCTTCCTCATAAGACACATTATCAGGAAGTTCAAGAACCATACCGGAATTCAAATATCCCTGCTCTAACTTCGCATACTCCGCATAACCATCAAATCCCGCACCAACAATACGCATACCCTTTTTAAAATTTTCAACATTATCCCCAACCTTCACCACATCGCCCGTCCATTCATGCCCAAGATTCGTGGGATAACTGTGTACCGAATGATTACCTGTCCTATATTTCCGCACATCGGTTGGACACACCGCGCACACCTTTATCTTCACCAGAACATCGTTAGAACCAATCTCTGGAGTGTCTATTTCCACTACCCTTAAATCGCCCTTTCCATAGAGTAACGCCGCCTTCATTAAACATACCTCTTAATAAGTAGTATTCTCTTAGCCAGTTCTAATACCGATTTTTGAATAATCTACACCCTTTATATAAATTAATCTAAAAAAGTAGAATGTTAGTGGGATTCGATAGCTTAGATTAAAACGCATAGAAAGTCAAGTCTTAACTGTCCACGCATCCAAATCCCATTGATAACACCAAAGGGAATTTAAAATGAAACTTAACCTTATTTAGCAGTCTTGAATGTTGGGTCCTAAAGAACTGAACTTGTCTCATCTAACTTCTTGTCTTCCGGTCATTTCCTCAATCTCGATTTCGTACACATAAAACTGCATTCCGCCCCCCTCGCTGGGCGGTGATCGAATCCCGGAAACGGTGCTCAAAAAATTCTCCATTCTCTCGCGGGCCATAGCCGCGTCCTCTTCACCCATGAAGGGTTCCATAAATTTTTCAAAAAGAATTCTCAGTCCTCTTTGAAAGTCCTCCACAAACTTGGCTCTACCATAAATTATCACACTTTTCCATGAACCATTCTCATAAATCTCATCTATCTGAAAACAAACTCTGGGATTTTTCTCCAAGTATTCGGTCTTCTTACCTCTTCCCGAATGAATGTAAATCTTCCCCTCATGGTACGCGTAAGAAACAGGAACCACATAGGGCTCATCATTAATCGATAAACCTAATCTACCAACCCGATTTTTTAAAAGCAATTCTTCCATTTCATGACGATCGAGCTCTAATATTTTCCCATGCTCAGAGGCTAAATCCTTCAAAACTTTTCCACCCATTAACCTTTTTGAAATGAATAATAAAAAGACACCCCGTGAAATTTCTTCGCTTCACTGAACCTTATGTTAGCCCTTTTTTCTTTGTTCATTAGGTGAGTGTTTGGTGTTTTTGATTTCAACTCAAGAGTCTATTCTTTTTAGAATTGTTTCGGGGCGAAATATTTTTTCATGTTAAATTTAATTCTTGATGCCAATTGTTCGGGGTCTTCTGAGGATAGATAGAATTCGGTGATGACACCTTCCATTCTTTTTATGTACAGGTATGGTTTTGTACCCGAAGTGGCGAACAGGGAGTTTCCCCAGAGTCTAACACCCCATCCGGGAGCTTGTTCTAAATTTTTGTATGGTCTCAACTCGATTTCAAATATTGTGTCATAGCGGATTGTTAGGGCGAAAGGAAAGAAAATAATCTCTAACCGATCCCTTCTAACCACATATCTCAGTCTATAATAGACGACTCCTATGTAGACTAAAAATATCACCACGGCGGAGTATATCAGTGCTAATAGTTGGACGGTGCTTAATGACGGATTGAGTAACTGCTGTAACGAGAATTGACCCAAAGCGTATACCAGAATGCCAAATATTATTACGCTGAGGAAAACTATGAATATTATCCGGTATGCGAAAACCCTTGAGAATGGAGCTTCCTCAACATAGGTGTATGTAATTTTTGCCCTCTCCTAGAAATAAAACATTATATTTACTATATAGAGCATTATGTATAATTACGTAAAATAAAATTATAAATTATTCTATCCCCAAATCTAAACTCTTTAAGGCTAGTGAAAGTATGATTAAGAGTGAAAAAATCTCAATTCTAAGCGGTGAAGCACGCCTAGGGGGCACATTCTTTTACACTGAAGCTCCTAAACAGACTCCCGGAGTTTGCATCTGTCACGGACTTCCTAGAGAGAATAAACCAGTTGAAGAAAAAGGCTATCCTTTTCTGGCCAGGATGTTCTGTGAGCGAGGATGCGCAGCCCTCATTTTCAATTTTCAAGGAACTTCAGGAAGCGAAGGCGAATTCAGCTTTTCCGGCTGGTCCCGCAACGTTCTTGACGCCATATCCTATCTAGCCTCCTCTCCAAGGATTGATTCCGCGAGGTTAGGACTAGTGAGTTTCAGCGCCGGCGCGTTTGTATCCTGGTCAGCTGTAGCTAAAGACCCCCGAATTAAGACCTTTGCCAGCTGTTCAAGCCCCTCAGATCTAGCAAAAATTCCTCTAATAGTGGAAGGAATCAAATACCTAGAAAAAATCGGAATCCTGAGAATAACTGATATCAAAAAAAACTTAAAAGAACTAAGAAATGATTTACCGCAATTAACCCCCCTAAACTGGGCTGGAAAGATTTCACCCAGACCAGTACTAATAGTTCACGGAGACCAAGACGAGGTCATCCCTGTTAAAAACGCCCACGGACTCTACGAGAAAGCTAAGGAACCCAAAAAAATTCTAGTTTACAAAAACGTGAACCACCAAATCAGAAAAAACCAAGAAGCCATGAACACAGTAGTAGACTGGACAGTTAAAAACCTTTAAACCAATACTCAATTTTTTATAAATA